>JAIXQK010000142.1 GCA_027485795.1 Oxalobacteraceae bacterium | reverse complement strand
TCAAACTCGGACGGCCCTAGAGTAATACTCAAACCTTTGTCCCAGAATTATTGGGGTGTCAATCAGTATACGAGAGGGTACATCGTAGAGGGAGATAGTCTGCTAGTTACGGTATTTGCGCCGCTTCATGATGCACCCGCTTTTCCCAGTGATAGCAACTATTACTCTATTTCGGGAATACAAAGTAATGACCTAGGGCAACCATTGGCTGGCCTGATTGGTGGAGCTCTAAGCGGCACTGGCGGCAGAACGACAACGATCCAGATTACGGAAGATGATTACGTTGAGAGCGAAATTCTTACCCTCCTAATTGCCAAACCGCGTTATGAAACTGTGACGGGTGTGATCGGACCAGATGGCGTTCGGGCATATGCCAGTATTTCAATCATTGATCGAGATAAAACGGTAACTACTGACACTACTGCTCCAGTTGTTTCAACTTTCAGCCCGAGTGATGGTGCAAATAGCGTGTCCGTTGGCAGCAACATTACAGTTACTTTTAGCGAAGCTATCCAAAGGGGCTCGGGCACCATCGAGATTCGATCAGGTTCAGCTAATGGCGCTTTGGTCGAGAGCTTTGCGGCGGCAACGAGTAACCGCCTGACCTTCTCTGGCTCAATCTTGATCATTGATCCGACCAGTGATCTAGCTAATGGTACCCAGTACTTTGTGACGTTTGCATCAGGCAGCGTTCGTGATCTGGCGGGCAATAACTATGCTGATACATCGACCTATGACTTCGCGACCGAAAAAAACAACATAGCCCCAAGCTTTTCGATTGGACCAACTGGCGATGGCGTGGTAACGACTAGCGGCAGAGGTAGTTTTTTTGGTCGTGATGTTGCTCTGCAAGCTGATGGCAAGATTCTCGTGGCTGGATATTCTTGGCCCAATGCAAATAACAGCGACTTTGCACTGGTACGCTACAACAATGATGGGTCAGTTGATACGAACTTTGGTGTTGGTGGCAGAGTCACAACGAAATTGGGATTCGGCGGACAGTTCAATAGCGACTATGGTGAAAATCTTGCCATTCAAGCGGATGGAAGGATTTTAGTAGCTGGCTCTTCATATGACGGTCAGCAAGATAACTTCGCACTTGTCCGATACAACAGCGATGGATCGTTAGACACGAACCTCGATAGCGATGGGATAGTTTCAACTGCTATTTCAAATGGTAGCCATCACGGAAAAAGCGTAGTTTTGCAGCCGGATGGAAAAATTATTGTGGCCGGAGGCCTAGGTGATTTTGCATTAGTTCGGTACAACAGTAACGGATCACTTGATAGCAGTTTCGATATTGACGGTAGGGTTACCACAACATTTGGCACCCCGCATGCTTGGGGCCACAGCGTTGCAATTCAGCCTGATGGAAAAATTTTGGTTGCAGGAAGCTCGTATGATGGGCTTCGATCGAATTACGCTTTGGTCCGTTACAACAGTAACGGTTCCCTAGATACAAGTTTTGATGGCGATGGTAAGGTACTTTCTTTAATTGCTAATGGATACAGCTTCGCCGAAAACTTTGACTACGCTCGTTACAGCGTCGCTATACAGAATGATGGAAAAATTTTAGTCGCAGGAAGCTTGCGCGTTGGTGTTAACTCTAATTTCCTGCTAATTAGGCACAATGCTGACGGGTCTCTTGATACTAGCTTCGGTGTTGGCGGTGTTATGTCTACCGACATCAGCGGCAAAGTTGATATGGGATATAGCGTTGCTATCCAGGCAGACGGTAAGATCCTAGTTTCTGGAATTTCTGAAAATGTAGGGGTTTATGACGTTGCTCTCGTTCGCTATAACAGTAGCGGCTCGTTAGATACTACATTTGGCGGTGACGGTAGTATTACTACTTCTCTAGGGAGTAGTCATGATTATGGCTATAGCGTTGCCATACAGCCAGATGGAAAAATTTTGGTTGCAGGAAGCTCGCATGACGGATCAAAACATGTTTTTGCACTCGTTCGCTATAACTCTGACGGCAGTTTAGACTATTCATTTGGCGGCGCAAACCAACCAGATACCTTTCCTGTATTTACAGAAAACTCTACTCCCGTCGTCTTAGATCAGGACGTCACCATCTATGATACTGATCTTGCAGTGGTCGGTAACTATGCCGGTTCGAGCATCACGATTCAGCGACTTGGCAGTGCCAGTGACCAGGATCACTTTTCCGCGGCAGGATCGGTCCTACATCTCCTTGAAGGTCATACCTTTTCAGTATCAAATACTTGGGTAGGAACCGTTACTAGAAACGGTGGTGGCATTCTCACCCTCACCTTCAATAGCGAAGCAACACATGCGTTGGTAAATAGCACGTTGCAGGGTATTGCATATGGCAATGTGAGTGAAGCGCCTCCTGAAAATGTCACCCTTCAGTGGACATTTAGCGATGGTAATACGGACGCTCAGGGCATTGGTGGGGCGCTCACAGCTACCGGTAGCACAACCGTATACATCTCCCCGACAAACGATGCCCCAGTGTTATCCACGGGGGCGCCCTCGCTCGCGAATGTGTCGGTACGCCAAACTAATCCAATCGGTCAATCTGTAGCTAGCTTTTTGGGAAATTCGCTTTCAGATCCGGATGGCTTATCTCCGCAAGGAATTGCCATTCATGCCTCGAGTGGAGGCGCGGGTCGTTGGCAGTACCGCCTGAATGGGCAAGATGAATGGACGGAAATCGGCTCTGTCTCTAATGCTGATGCACTCCTACTTAGCACCACAGATTTCGTGCGGTTCCTATCCGATGGCAGTGCCGCTACCCAAGCATCAGTGAGCTATTACGGCTGGGATCAGTCTTCCGGCGCAGCGGGTGGACGAATAGATGCGAGTAACCGTGGCGGCACGACTGCTTTTTCTACCGCGAGTAACACGGCTACCCTCAATGTCTTTGATGCCGTCATCTCCTCGTCTAGTTACACCCTAAAGGCAGACGAATATGATCTGGAATTGACCGGCTCTTCCGCGATTAACGGTACAGGTAATGCCCTCGATAACCTTATCACTGGGAACGCTGGCAACAACATCCTCTCTGGCATGGCGGGCGACGATGTCCTAATAGGCCGCGCCGGTAAAGACACCTTGGATGGTGGTCTGGGCGAGGATACAGCGGACTATTCAGACCAGACAGCCGACGTCAGTATTGCGCTTGGCGGTCGCACACCTTGGATCTCCGTTCGGATTGGCAACCAAGTCGAAGATCGCCTCAAAAATATCGAGCATCTGATCGGCGGTTCTGGGAACGACAGCTTGGCTGGAGACGCCAAGGCGAATCGACTGTACGGTGGTTTAGGTAACGATAGCCTGGATGGTGGCGCAGGCGCAGATACCTTGGTTGGTGGCGCCGGGGACGATACCTACACGATCGATAACGCTGGCGATGTGATCATCGAGTCTTCGGGTGAAGGTACAGATCTCATCAGAACCACTCTTAGGCAGATCGACCTGATCGACCATGACCATGTTGAAAATCTTACTTATATAGGTCGAGGTACCACCTTCTTGTTTGGCAGTGATCTCGACAACGTAATTAAAGGTGGATCGGGAGCCGACGGTATCTGGGGTGGCTTTGGGTCAGACACCCTTTATGGTGGAGATGGCGCAGATTTACTCATGGGCTTTTTTGACAATTACGGAAGTGATGCGTCTTACGGGGTAGATATAGATGCGAGAATTGCGGCAGAACGCCTAATTTCGCCTGATGTACTGTATGGGGGCAAGGGTAACGACATCTACATTGCGGGCGATGAAGTTAATGAACAGCGCATTGTTGAACTAAAAAATGAGGGCACAGACATTATCTTCGGAAGCTATACCGAGTATGTACTTTCTGAAAACGTAGAAAATTATTGCAACGTGATGATACAGATGGATGTGTCTGCGCCCTATTTTGAGATTTTTGGGAACTCGCTCAATAATGTCATTCAAAGCTCCCCCGATTGGTCGCTCATGCCAGCCTTTGCTGACCACAATGCAGAGCTTCAGTGGACTTTTAAAAATTTAAACACAACTAAATTTTTATCAACCGTAAATACGAATCCCCAGATTGCCATCGAGAGATTCTTCGGTATGGCGGGCAACGATACCCTACTGGGTGGCGCGGGTGATGACTACCTGAGCGGTGGCGAAGGCCGAGACCGATTAACGGGCGGCGCTGGATCAGACCAGTTCGTGTTCGACGCGGCGCTCAATAGAAGCACCAATGTCGATACCATCACTGATTTTGTCAGGGGGCAGGATAAGATCGTTCTCGACAACGAAATATTTTCGAAATTCACAGCCGGTGAGGATATTTCAGACCACTTCAGCGCCACCGGCAGAGCCTTGGACAGTGATGACTACCTGATCTACAGCGCATCAAACAAGACGCTCTTCTATGACGCTGATGGAAATGGCAGCGGTGCGGCAATCGCGTTTGCTGTACTTACCGGTGTAAATACGTTAAGCCATCAAGACTTCTTGGTCATGTGATCCACATAAACTCGTCGGGTCTGAAGCGGGCGACCAAGCCAAGCTGCTTGCGGGCTTTAGGGCGTGGCTAGAGAGAAGACGTACCGTATCCGGTGTAGTTGCTTTAAGTTAACAACCAGAGTGTGGATAGTTGCTCTCCCACAAATTGGTGGGAAGGTATTTTCGGAACGCATCGCGCGGGCGCGGGCGCGTCTTGGGGTTTACAGAAAGTATCCCAAAAAGCCGTCGAATTGGGAAAAAGCCTGTGTACATAAAGTACCGCTCCTCCCCCCCCCCCGGTCAAGATCAGTGCTGGGAACAACTGACCTAGCCAAAGTAGTTCGAGGGCAAGCGGCGCTGCGCAATGCGCGGCTACGAGGGCGGGATCAGAGAATCCCTTCGGGAAGTAGTAGCAGCCCTTCGTACACAATTGATGACGCAAAAAACATTGTCAGAGGATGCCCGAACAAAATGACTTTCCGCAGAAAACATTATATGGTTACATTATCCTGAAGCATTTGTTGCTTGCGGGCGTCCGGGTGTTACCAGTATGAAGAGCTGCCAAGTTAATCGGAATTGTTCGATTGCAACACCAATGATTTCAATTTAGCAACTCTTTAATGGGTGACATTGATGGCAGGACACTTTTGGGAGTTGGCCGTTTTGAGCTCGGAACAATTTAATTTAGCGGTTGATTACGTGGTTGGCCTAAGTAGCCTGAGTAATCGATCAAAGTTTTGAGGGTAAGCCAAGCTAAAGTAGCCGCTCATCTTCAGCGGGTGATTGAAAGGTGAATCATGCCCCCCATTTTGAATCCTACGAATGGTAAGTACTACGAAGTTGTAATTGACAGGTTTATTTCACCCGAGGCAGCTGTTTCAGCCGCCTCCACGAGAACCTTTAACGGTCTGCCTGGCCACATTGTCACTATCGACTCAGAGTCAGAGAATTATTTTGTAAAAAATCTCATCAATAACACTGATTCTTCCAAACCAAATGAGCATCCCTGGTGGATTTGGATCATCGGTGCATCCGACACGCAGAATGAGCAAATATGGCAATGGTTGGATGGTCCTGAAAAAGGAAAAATACTAAGCTATAAAAATTTTTACTTTGACGAGGGGCTAGATCATTCAGAAGACTACGTCGCTATGACGCCGACTACAGGCTTGTGGAACGACATCCCAAACGAAAGCTACTCAGGGGTTGGTGGCTACATCGTTGAGTATGAAAGCGTTTCAGATTTATACATAACCACATTTGGTTCCGCGTGGAATGGTGGCTACTCGATTAACTCCATCACGCAAGGTGATGATGGTTGGACATACCTTGCAGGTGGGAAGAGCGTCGGGCTTAACAATCAAGATCCGGTTGTTTTGGCGTACCAAGATGGCGTTTTAATGTGGGAGAAGACATTTGGTGGGCCGAAGCCGGGGGAGGAATTTCGGTCTGTTTATGTTCGTGACGGCTATGTATATGCGGCTGGCGGAATTAGAGAGGGATTCAATCCGACTACTCACGATAACCAGCAATTCCCGGCAGAAAAACTGCCGAACATTATTGAACCAGATCTTAACTGTGCGCCATTTGTCGTTAAATTAGACTCTTTTTCCGGAGAACTAAAGGTTGCTCGGGTTTTATCCGCCGAGACAAATGACAATAACGTGTTGTCTAGTGTTGTTGCAGATTCTGAGGGAAATTTTTATGTGAACGGTGGTCCGACCACTGGTGAGAATTTCAATAAAAGGAAGTTAACTAAATACGATCCTAGCGGCAATTTGGTTTGGACTGACGGTGGGCAGTTGGGCGGAGGTGGTCTTCTAAAACAGGATTTGGCGGACTCAATTTGGTTAAGCAAGGGTGCAGACTGGGTAATGAAGGTATCGCCAACCGGTCAGATTTTGGAATCAATTGACCCCCCGAGAATAGAATATTTTGGATCGAATGTTCAGTTTTATACAGCCGATTTTGTTATAGATTCGACAGGCAATTTATATTTTGTTGCAACGAAAGACGATTTCTCTAAGCATACGACTGGGGGTGCTTGGCATCAAGGGCAAAGTACCGTCGTGGCAAAAGTAGAGCCCAATGGTTTCACCGGAGATTATGTTTGGATTAGCGAATTTATTGGCGGCAACAATGGGCCGTCGTCTATAGGCTTTACACCAGATGGCAAGTTAATCGTAGCAGGCGTTACCAATGGTGACCTAAACGGTGCGCCATCAAAAGGACAAATTCGCGCAGACAACCTGTTCGATGGTTATCTTGTCACGCTTGATCCTGAAAGTGGTGAGATTCAAGAAACCTCAATCATTGGTACCGATGCAAATGAATGGCTTTCGCAAGCGATTGTAACTAGTGACGGGAAAATTTTGATTTCAGGAGAGTTTTCTTCAAAATACTATTCGATTGAAGGTACTAAATATCAGAATATCTATCTAATATCCAAGGATGGTTTTGCCTTGATGGGCAACGACTTTGATAATGAAATTCAAGGTGGTGACGGAAATGATTCGATCAATTCGGGGCTCGGAGACGATCTATTAAACGGGGGGCTCGGTAACGATATCCTAGATGGAGGTCAGGGTGTCGACATTGTTAGCTACGAAACTTCTAAAAATGCAATTGTCATAAACCTTCAATCTGGCTCTGCTTCGGGCATCGATATCGGTAATGATTCGATAAAAAATATTGAGGAAGCATGGGGCGGCGCTGGCGCAGATGTGATTACTGCCAATAACTTGGGAAGTCGTTTGCGAGGTGGTGCAGGGAATGACAAATTAGTTGGAGGCATGAGTACTGATGTTTTTTATGGTGGCATTGGAAACGACGAGTTAAATGGCGGATCTGGGGACGATCTTGCAAACTATGCTGATGTCATTGCTAACCTTAACATCAGTCTTTTAACAGGGGTTGTAGTTGGAGACGGCACAGACGCATTGATTTCGATCGAGGATGTCGTGAGCGGTGTTGGTGACGACATTATTTACGGTAATGCTGCATCCAACGAAATAGAGTCCAGTTCTGGAGATGATTGGGTCGATGCGGGTGGAGGCGACGATTTGATTGTTGGTGGTCATGGGGAGGGCGACGACACATACATCGGTGGCATAGGAATTGACACCATTAAGTACAAGAGCGCATTGTCAGGTATCGAAGTTAAACTTGGACTCTCTCAAGGATATGCCAAGTCCATCGACCTCAATGATGCCGCAGGAATTGGTAACGATAAGCTATCGCAAATAGAAAATGTCATTGGCGGTGATTTTAGTGACATCATCATTGGGAATGCTGACCCCAACGCATTAGATGGCGGTAGTGGTGCAGACTTTTTGGACGGTGGCGGAGGTGCGGATCGAATGATTGGTGGGATAGGTAATGATGTTTATGTTCTCGACCAAAGAGGCGATAAGGTCATCGAGCGGGCTGGCGAGGGAATCGATACGATTCAGACAGCATCAACTAGTCTTGGAAGTTTCTCCCTCAATATCCGTTCTTCTCCGGCTTCATATCGATCAAAGAGCGTAAGTCTAGCCAGCTTCTCTAACGTGGAGAACCTCACCTACACAGGCACCGGTAATGCGGAATTGATCGGCAACTCACTCTCCAACGTCATCAATGGCTCGTCGGGTAATGACTTACTCAACGGCGGCAGTGGTGCAGATGTCCTCAACGGTGGCTTAGGCAACGACATCTATGTCGTGGACAACGTCAATGACATCGTGACGGAGGCCGCTGATGAAGGTACTGACACCATCCAATCCGGGGTGACGCTACGCCTCGCTGATAACGTGGAAAACCTAACCCTAACCGGACGCTCTGCGATTAATGGAACGGGCAATGACGACGGCAATCGTATGTTGGGGAACACAGCCCAGAATACCCTTAATGGGGGTTTGGGAGACGACACGCTGGATGGCGGTGCCGGGAATGATGTTCTGCTTGGTGGTGGCGGGGATGATTACGTAATTGGTGGTAATGGCATTGACGTGCTGACTGGCGGGGATGGCGCCGACCGGTTCCTATTCGACAAATTAATCGGCAGGACGAACATCGACACGATCACGGATTTCGAGTCCGGTATCGATAAAATTCTGCTGGATGATGCTATTTTCAAAAAGCTGATTGGCGACAGCGATTTCAGCGATAACTTCTTTATCAGATCCATCGTAGGCCCTGCTTCGGCTCAAGATCAGAACGATTTCATCGTCTTTGATCTGGAATCATCCAAGCTCTATTACGATGCGGACGGCAGCGGACAGAGGTCAGTACCCGTCTTGTTTGCCACCCTCACAGGGGTCAGCGAGCTGTCCCACAACGACTTCTGGATCGTTTAGTCTGTTGAACCGAGGATCCCGCCTGCTTGATAGTTGTCGATGGTGATCTAGTATCACATTTGGGATGGTTAATTAATAATTATAATTAATACAACCTTCTTAAATTCGATATCGGGTTGATATGCTTGGGTAAGTCCTATATGCTCAAAGCATAGGTTTGCACTTGGTACGGTATAAAAAATCAAACCTCAGTCGACAGGCCGTTTTTCTGCGTTCGTTCTGACGCAAGCGGTAGCGCCTAACCGTGAGTGGCCTCGACTTAAGTAAGCTCACCGGACATCGTCAATTTTTTTGCAATCAAATCCAAACCGGGCTCCCACCCATCCAGTGGATATTCCGGTTTTGGATTGGAGTCGTCGGAAAGAATTTGCTACAGATTTAATATTTTAGGGAGTCGATCATGGCAGCCATCAATTACAAGATTACCGAATCAGATTATCAGACATATTTGGCAAACAATCCCGATATGGTGGCGCTTCCTGAGGGGACATACGCGGATAGTGTCGGCTTTATCTTGTCAAACTTTTCTGGGTGGATCGATTCCTCTGTTGACCAACTTTTCGATCCTACTGGTCAAACAGCCTCAGTAACTTCGAGCGCTTTAATAGTAAATTTTTCGAATGGCGCCACCGCCAATTTTTCCGGAACGAATTTAAATAATTACAGCAGCGCAAGTATATCGTCAGTTAAAGTAACTTGGTCTACCTCTGACGCTTTTGAAATGGTTTTTTCACCGCAGACAACACTTGCTAATTTTTTTACGGGTAGCACTCCTCTTCAGATATCAAATTTTAGGATATTCACTTCTTCAGGTATGAGGGTTGAGCTTTTAGGAGTATTTTCATCCGAGGGAAGTGGAAAAATCACCGAGTACAGAGAGGGGCCTATTTCATCATCGGTTCCTCAGCCGAGTCTTAACGTTAAGGGGGAGGTGTTTTTTGCAGACGGTGTAGTCACAAGCGGTATCGTCAATTCATGGGTTAGAACGTTTCCCGGCGGATTAAGTAATACTGAGGTGTCAGGAGGAAGTGTCAGCGTATTTACTAATCGAGATTTAAGCAGCTTTGCCACTGATACTGCGGATACTGTCAATCTGGACGTGCCGTCTGGCATTTTAGATGAGGTTATTTTTACCAAAGGGGGTAACGATAACGTCTCTGTAGCGGGCGCACAAACTTTCTCTACAGACTTGGGTGACGGCGCAGATTCTTTCACTTCAACTGCAACAGTCGGGCAGACTGTTTATGGTGGCTTAGGAAACGACAAAATAACCGTTAGTACTGGATTGAATTTTGTTGAGGCTGGGGGAGGTAATGACACGGTCACCGGCGGAGCAATGGCGGACAGTATCTACGATGGCGCCGGTGATGATTCGGTGAGTGCCGGTGGTGGTAATGACACGCTTTGGGCTGGGCTAGGCAACGATACGCTCAACGGTGGTGATGGCAATGATGTGTTTTATGCAGGCGGTGTCTACTATGCTGATGAGGCCTCCCAGAGTTGGCTTGATGCTGGCAAAGACGTTATTGACGGGGGTGCCGGGAATGACTTGCTTGTTTTGAGCAGGCTTGAAGGCGCGTACGGACTATCGAAGTCGGGTTCAGATTTGGTGTTGACGAATGGCGCAGGGAACGTAGTCACGATAAAAAATACAGTCGAGCGTATTCAGTTTGGTGACACGATGGAAATGGGGTTGTCTGATTTGATGGCGGGTGCGGCATCCACGGGTAATGATGTGCTGTATCAGCGGAGCAGCGGTAGTTATGACGCGAGCACGAAGACGTTTACGCCATTGGATGGCTATGCGGGTGGTCCAGCCAATATTGATGGTTTGGCGGGTGATGACATTGTATTTGGCACAGAACAAAGCGATAGCTTAAAGGGTGGGGATGGTAACGACTCATTAGTAGGCTTCGGTGGTAACGATTCTCTTGATGGCGGTGCGGGTAATGATGTGCTTAACGGTGGGGATGGTACTGACACGCTCTGGGGTGGTGCTGGTAAGGACACGATGACCGGTGGTGTGGGTCACGATCGCTACTGGATTGATGATGCGGGTGACGTCGTAATCGAGGTTCTGGAGCCAGGTGAGGTTAATGAAGGGCCTGATCGTGATGAGGATGTTGCGATTGTCTCGACCAACTGGGTTTCTGGACCGGCTGCGCGCCTGGAGGGGTTGATTGCTGCGGGTGAGTTGGCGAGCAAGTATGCTCAATTATCCACACCAGTAGCGGAGGCAAAGGTAGACATCACGGGTAATGGATTTGATGAATTCTTTGTGGGTAGCGGAGCGGCAAACAAGCTCGATGGTGGTGCAGGCAACGATACGGTTTTTGGCTCGGATGGTGCCGATACTTTAATCGGCGGTGCTGGAAATGACTGGCTTGCAGGGGGTGCAGGTAACGATAGTCTTTCTGGCGGGTTGGGTGACGATGCTTTCTTGTTTAATCAGGACATTAAGTTACTAAACGCGGGTGCTGGTTTTACGGTTGCAGATGCGCTCGATCGAATGACAGGCGGTACCGATACGATCGATGGTAACGAGGGTGTGGACGTTATCGCACTCAGTGGTGTTGAAAGTGATTACATCATTACACGCACATCGCAGACCGATTATCGAATTGATGCGAAGGTAGCCTTGACCGGCACGACTACGAAGGAGAGTGTCGTTCTGCGCAATGTCGAGGGACTGATCTTCTCTGGGACCGAGACGGACCTGGACATGATGGACACGATGCCCGTGACGTTGCTAAGCCAGTTGGGTATCCCTTCCGATTTTGATGACAATCTAAGCCCGCGCGACAACACACAGCGGTTTGATCGGAATGGTGGCAAGGGCAATGACAGCATCACGGGCTCTTCGGTAGGTGATTCCCTTGAGGGTGGTGAAGGGAATGACAGCTTGATAGGTGCTGGTGGTGACGATACGCTTCAAGGTGGTGCGGGTAACGACTCGCTTGTAGGCCTCGATGGTAACGATTTGCTGTTGAGTGGTGCGGGCAACGATACCTTAGTCGGTGGCACGGGCAATGATGTTTACGTGATTGATGCGGCGGGGAATCGTATCGTCGAAGTCATTGCGAATGGTGTCAACGAAGGCTGGGACGAAATTTACTTCAACAGTACCGGTTCTTTCACTTTGGCTGCCGATGCTGCGATCGAATTTGTACGGTTTGGTGGCATGGATGAGTTTGCTGCCATTCAAAGTACGACGGCATTTAGTGCTGTGGGCAATAGTTTTGATCAGGAGATTCTTGGGAATGCGGCAGCCAACAAGCTGGAAGGGTTTGCTGGGGCTGACGATTTAGTGGGCTATGCCGGTAACGACACGCTTGATGGTGGTGCAGGTGATGACCGATTTCAGGGGGCATCCGGTAACGACAGTCTGATTGGCGGTGACGGGAATGACGTCAGCGTGCACTTTCATGGTTGGGAGAGTTACTCGACGTCAGCACAAGACCAGGTTAAGTCAGAGGGGATAGAGTCACTCCTAAAGAGCGCGTGGTTCTCGGGTGGCAACGATACGTTTGATGGTGGCGCGGGTCAGGATACGGTCTACGTGTATGCCCCCGAGTCGTCAGTG
>JAIXQK010000132.1 GCA_027485795.1 Oxalobacteraceae bacterium | reverse complement strand
TGGGTAGCAGCTTTCAGCATCGCATCAAGAGCAGGTCTATCGTTTCTACCTTTGGCTCCTGATATCCCGCTATCGCTGTACTCCTGTACGATTGTGTAGCCAAGTCGTTCACAGAGACTATGCAGTTCTATTAGCTGATTCTCGACAGTCTGTTTGTCGGTAGAGACACGGGTGTAGATAGCGACGGTTTTCATTGGAAATCCTTGTCAAATTACCAATTCGCACTATACTACTTTCTATACTACATTGCAATAAAAACCAATAAAATCAACAAGTTAGCTTATTGCTATTCTATTTCGTAATCAGTAGGTCGGTGGTTCGATTCCTCTCATCAGCACCAAGCATCAATAAAAAGCCCAGTCCATCGGACTGGGTTTTTTGTTTTCATGCGGCTATTGCGCGACTGGTAACGCCAAGGGTCTTGACCGATGTTGGTGCAGGCACCCTTCTCTCAATGTCCGGACACCGTGCTCAAGGATGGTCTCTGAGCAGATTGTTGCAGTGTCAGCTTGAGCCAGGTAAGTCCTCATTTTCCAATTAAGGCATCTAAATAGGAAACAGCAGCCTCAGCCGGACCAAGTTTTGGATGCAAAAGGCAAAAGCTATCGATGCTGGCGATAGCGGGCTCTGAGGCGTTGGGATCGTCGTTATACCGATCTGGCCCGTTTTTTTTAAGACCTTGGTGAGTCAAGCTGAGCGGTGCGAGGAACGCGTTGGTCCAGATTTTTTTTCTGGGATAGTCCATATCGGCCCACGCTTGACACGATAAATCGCCAAACAAGCTAGCGGCTCTCGCATTCACTGCCATGCAAGCAAGGGTTGTAACTAACAATAATGTCCAAGTGCTGAGCTTGCTCATTTTTGAGGGAAGGTAGAGTTCACGCGGAAACAATGCGGTTGGTTTGTGTCAGCATCGATCAACTACTCGACCTTCCAACTCCCGGACTTTCCGCCGTGCTTCTCCATTACACGGATATCCGTCATCACCATGCCGCGGTCGATCGCTTTGCACATATCGTAAATGGTCAGCAAACCAACCTGCACAGCCGTGAGGGCCTCCATCTCAACGCCTGTTTTTCCGTGGGTTTCGACTTGTGCATTGCACATAATGCTGGAATCCGCTTCGTCGATGGTGAACTCAACCGCAACTCGTGTTAGGGCAAGTGGGTGGCAAAGTGGGATCAGATCGCTGGTCCGCTTGGCAGCCATGATCGCGGCGATGCGCGCAATCCCAAGCACATCCCCTTTTTTGGCAGTGCCGTCCATCACCACGCCAAGGGTGGAGGGTTTCATGCTGATGATGCCGCTGGCAATGGCTACTCGATGCGTTTCTCGCTTGGCGCCGACATCGACCATATGCGCTTGCCCGCCCTCATCGAAATGGGTGAGGCCGCCGTGGTGGTTGTCTTGCATGGATTGATTCGATTTCTGGTTCATAGTGAAAGCTCATTCCACACAGAATGAGAGAGCGAAAATAGGGTTGCGGGTATCATAGCACCATGATTAATCTGATCCGCTCCTCAGGCCTCTCACTGGGGCTGCGCATGTTTGCCGCGGCTATGATGGCATTGGCTACGCCTGTGCTGCTGGCCCCAGCGGTGTTACACGCGCAGGCACTGCCCAATCTGGGCGGCGGCGACAGCGCGGAGCTATCCCCGCTGCAAGAGCGCAAGCTGGGCGAAGAGATCATGAATAGTATTCGGCGCGATCCGGCTTTCATGAGCGATCTCCCGACGCTTGATTATTTGAATCAGTTTGGGAATAGTCTGCTGGCGGCCACGCCCGAAGCGCGTGGGGAGGGCGATTACGATTTCTTTTTTTTCGCGGTACGCGATCCCTCGCTGAACGCGTTCGCGCTGCCGGGTGGTTTTATTGGTGCTAACAGTGGGCTTGTGTTGGCGGCGCAATCTGAATCCGAGCTGGCTTCCGTCATGGCCCATGAAATTGGCCATGTTTCACAGCGGCATATTGCGCGAATGATCGGTAACCAAAAGCAGGACTCCCTGTTGCCCATTGCTGGAATGTTACTTGGCGCGTTGGCGATGCGTTCCAGCCCGGACTTGGGTATTGCCGCCATGATGAGCGGCACAGGAATGGCGGCGCAGCGTCGTCTCAGTTTCGGGCGCGATGCCGAGCGAGAGGCGGATCGTGTCGGGCTCAATATTCTGAATAGTGGTGGCTTCGAAACCTCTGGAATGGTAAATTTTTTTGGTCGCTTGCAGAACGCTAGCCGCAATCGCAGTGACAACATGCCAGCCTGGTTGCGTACCCACCCACTCACGACCGAGCGAATTGCTGATATCGAGGCGCGTATTCGTGATATGCCTTACCGTCAGCGGGTGGATAGCCTGGATTTCACTTTAGTGAAAGCACGGCTCCGAGTTTTACAAGATGACACGCCTCGCGGTTGGCGTGATGCATCGATGTTATTTGCTGAGCAGATCAAGCAGGGCACACGTGCACAAGTCCAGGGCGCTCGCTACGGACTTGCGATGATTGCATTGCGTCAGCGCGAAATACCGCAAGCACGCGTATTGCTTGATGCGATGCATGCGAGTACGGACCGGAGGTCCTCTTCCGAGCAGTCAGTGTTGTTGCTGGGACTCGAGCTGGATATCTCTTTGGCTAACGGCGATTCACAGCAAGCCGTGGCATTAGCTGCTGATGGACGCAACCGGTTTCCGCTGTCGCGCAGCTTGTCGATGCAATATGCTGAGGCTTTGATGGCAACTGGTCGAAAGCAGGAGGCAGCGAATTTTCTGCGTGATCAAGCTCAGATTTATCGGCAGGATGCAGGTATACAGAAAGCGCTAGCACGTGCCTACGCCGAGCAGAACAAACAGGCGCTCCAGCATATGGCACTCGCCGAGTTCTATGCGATAAGCGGTGCATTGCCAGCGGCCTTGGAGCAACTTCGAATCGCGCGCAATGCGCCCGACGCAGCGTTTCATGATCTCGCCATCATCGATGCGCGTGAGCGCGAGTTACAAGCAAGCTGGCGCGACATCATGTCGCAACGAAAGAAGTAATCTCTTACTTTGCTCCTGCAGGATTCGGGTCAAATCCCAGTGCGGTACCGAGATCTTGGTCATGCAAGGACTGAATAGAAAGAGTGCTCCCTGCGCACACTAGCTGCAGTTCACGCTGCGGATTCTCTAGCGCCTCTATCAATCGTTCGTCATCGAGTGGTTTGTTTGCCAAGCGGAGTAATGGCAGGCACTCGGCAAGATCACGGTCATCAATCATGGCGATCCGTTCGCCCGAGCCCAGGATGAGTCGTCCCTCGCGGGTGATCCAGACTTGCTCGATCGCGCTCATCGGCGCGCCATCGTGCGTGACGAAGCCATGATGTGGATCAGTACGCGCGATGAAAGGCGTCTGCTCAAGTTGGACGTACACGCGCTGTGGGCCGTTTTGAAAAAACCAGGCGCCGTCGTCGTTTCTCAGGTAGTTGCGGTGAATGAAGGACAGCAGTGCGGGATGGCGGATTACATCGCCCGGCGCATTTGATGCCTGTGCGGCGGCATCGCGCATGCGAAATGCACCGCGCGCATCCAGCGCCAGCCATCCATAGCAGTCAGGCACATTCGGCCATTTGGCGAGTGCCTGACGGACGATCTCATCCATGACAGGTATTGGTTGAAAAGACCTTACCGAACCAAATCGGGAATTTTCTCTTTAAGCTGTACTTGTTCAGAGAAAAAGCGAACGATACGACGTGGTAGCCAATCAAGCGCACCAGGGAAATTACCGCGCACGAAGCCGACATGACCACCATGCTTTGGGTACTCGAGAATAACCGCATCAGCGGCCTGACGCGGCAAATAGCGCGCGGGTAAAAACGGATCATTACGCGCGTTAAGCACCAGCGTCGGTATGGTGATGTTGGACAGCACATGCTTGCTGCTGGCACGATGCCAGTAGTCATCCGTGTCGCGGAAGCCATGCAGTGGAGCGGTAACGACGTTATCGAATTCATACAGATTGCGCGCGGCCAGCATACGATCGCGATCGAACAAGGTGGGGTACTGCGCCAGCTTTTGCAGGCATTTTGGTTTCAGCGTTTCCAGGAAGTTGCGCGTGTAGATCATGTTGATGCCACTCGACAGGGCTTTACCGCCGGCGCTCAGGTCAAGCGGTGCAGAGATTGCGACCGCTGCTTCGACGAAATCGGCATCTTCCTCACGCGTGCCCAGCCAGCGTAACAATGCATTACCACCGAGGGAGACACCCACCGAGAAAAAGTTTGAGGCATTACGAGCCAGCGGATGTTGTTGCAGCCGGCGCAGAATCCAGTCAATCTCGTCGGCATCACCAGAGTGATAAAAGCGAGGCGCTTTGTTCAGCTCACCAGAGCAACCACGAAAATGCGGTACCGCGCCGGACCAGCCCATGGCCTCGATCGTTGATAACACGGCGCGCGCGTAGTGGCTGTCAGAAGAACCCTCCAAGCCATGAAACAGCACCAGAAAGGGTTTGCCCGGTAAACCCTCGACGAAATCTACATCAATGAAATCCTTATCCGGTGTGTCCCAGCGCTCACGTTTCAAGGTGAGGTCTGGATGGGAGAGCATCTTTGCTGCCCAGATCGTTTGCAGGTGGCCGCCGGGTAGCCAGACGGGTGGGCGGTAGTTGCTCATCCTTGGTTCTAGTGCAGCACGCCTTGTGTTGTGGTGACCGGCGTCTCGGGTGGTCGTCCCGGTGCTAGTGAGCCATGGTGCGACACCATGCGCCAACCTTGCGGCGTCTTGATGTACACGTTGGTTGCAACGATGTGTGCTTCTTGCCAGTTGGGGTCGTCGGGCGCTTTGATTTCTTCGATCAGGCTGTGGACTGCGCAGCCGACACTATGCGCCACATGCAGATGGTGCGGTCGGATATGCACCGGGCCACGTTCGAAAATCATTTCGAAAGATTCGCGGATGGCTGTCTGACCTTGCAGTCGAGGTGCACCGGGATGCACGCAAAAAATCTCTTCGTCATCCGCCCATAGCGCCATCATCATTTCGAGATCGGCGCGCGCCATCGCGTCGTAGAAGGCGTTCTCGACGTCTTCAGCGCTCGCGAGGGGTTTGCGTGGCAGTGGCATTCACAATCAGTGCGAGTGGGCATGCGCGCCATCTTTGAGCGCGTAGGCAGTGCCGCAGTAAGGGCACTTCGCATGCCCGTGCGCATCAAAATCAAGCGATACGCGCGGATGAGAAGACCAGATCGGCGTCGATTTATTAGGACAGTGAGCAGGCAGATCCTTGCCATCAAGTTCGATCGCTTGCGCCGGCTGTGTCATGGCTAGCTCCTGAGGATGAAATAATCAAACACGGGTCAACCAGTGCTGGTATTGCGGAGCCTTGCCCTCGACCACATCAAAGAACAGCGACTGCAGTTTCTCGGTGACGGGGCCGCGGCTACCGATACCGATCTGACGGTTATCGAGTTCGCGAATCGGCGTGATCTCAGCGGCAGTACCGGTGAAGAAAGCCTCATCGGCGCAGTACAGTTCATCGCGTGTAATGCGTTTTTCAATGACATCGATACCGAGATCACGGGCCATCGTCAGCACTGCATCGCGCGTAATGCCGTCGAGGCAGCTGGCCAGGTCTGGAGTATAGATTTTGCCGTTACGGATGAGAAACACATTTTCGCCAGCGCCTTCGGACACATAGCCGTCGGTATCGAGCAGCAGCGCCTCGTCATAGCCTTCGGCCGTGACTTCCTGATTCGCGAGTATCGAGTTGATGTAGTAGCCGCTGGCTTTGGCGCGCACCATCGAGACGTTCACATGGTGTCGGGTGAACGAAGAGGTTTTAACGCGTATGCCGCGTTTCAGACCTTCTTCGCCGAGGTAGGCGCCCCAAGGCCACGCGGCGATACCGACGTGGATGGTATTGCCACGCGCCGATACGCCCATTTTTTCCGACCCGATCCAGACTAAGGGACGCAGATAGCAGGATTCGAGCTGATTCGCCCGCACCACTTCCTTTTGCGCCTCGATCAGCGTATCCATTTCAAACGGGATCGCCATCTGGAAAATCTTGGCCGAGTTGAACAGCCGCTGCGTATGTTCGCGCAGCCGAAAAATCGCTGTTCCATCAATGGTTTTGTAGGCGCGCACACCCTCAAACACCGCCATCCCATAGTGCAGGCTGTGCGTGAGCATGTGCAGATTGGCGTCACGCCAGTCGACGAGCTTGCCGTCTTTCCAGATTTTGCCGTCGCGGTCGGCCATGGACATGGTCTGTCTCCGATAAATTCGTTGTCGCAAAGCCGGGATTCTAGCGGATTCAATGTCTTTAGCGGCTTGCTCGTTAGAATAGTGACTTATTCGCTGGATATCCCGACCGGTCTTCCTGATCGGTGCCTCAGCCCTGACCATGACATCCCAGCCTTCCGACGACGCGCAAGCTGCCGAGCGCGAAAGATCCGCTTTCTTCGACGCCGTGCGTGCCAGTACGCAGACCGTGCCCGGTTTATTTGCCTGGGGCGTGGTGACCGGCGCGGCCATGATGCAATCCGGCTTGTCACTCTGGCAGTCCTTGCTGATGACCTTCGTGGTGTATGCCGGCTCGGCACAGCTGGCTGCACTGCCACTCATTGCCGCTGGTGCACCGATATGGGTGATCGCCTTTACCGCGTTCATGGTGAATTTACGTTTCGTGATCTTCAGCGCGGTGATCGGCCCGCATTTCCAGCACCTTAGCTGGCGCAAACGGCTCTGGTACGGCTACAACAATGTGGACTTGGTGATGGGCTTTTTCCCGCAGCGTTTCCCGACGCACACCCTGGGCAAGCCTGCTGGCAAACAGGGCTATTTCAGCGGGTTGGCGGTGTCGAATTGGTTGGCATGGCAGATCGGCTCTCTGACCGGCATTTTTCTCGCCCAGCAAATACCCGCGAGCTGGGGCATTGGTTTTGCCGGCTCATTGGCTTTACTGGCGATTGCCATACCGCTGGTCAGAAATCGCCCGACCATTGTGGGCGTGGTGGTCGCGTGTACCGCAGCCGTGGCCACTGTCCAGTGGCCTTATCGCCTCGGGCTGGTGAGTGCGATGTTGATTGGGATAGTGGCCGCCGTAGGGGCCGAGCAAGTGCTGGTCAAGCCAAAGGACGCCGCATGACGCTTTCTTGGCCCGAGTACCTGTTTCTGCTGCTCCTGATGACGGCGGGCACCCTCATTACGCGTAGTTTCTTCTTCATGGTCGGCGGATCTCGTCGGATGCCGAATTGGGTACAGCGCTCGCTGTCGCATGTGCCTGCGGTCGCCTTGGCGGCCATCATTGCGCCAGACTTGCTGGTGGTGCAGGGTGCCTTGGTCGAGCCTTGGCTCAACATCAAGCTGATCGCCGCTATGGTGGCGACGATTTTTTTCCTGCTGACGCGTCATATGCTGGGGACGCTGGCCGTGGGTATGGCCTGTTTCACCGCGCTTCGGGTTTGGCTTTGAGCGCTGACGCCATGTCCATCTGACAACCGTTTTAGGCAACACCTGCTGCGGTAAAATGGCGGGCTTTCCACCTCTGATTCCGCCTCGTCACCCATGCAGTTCAAGCGCCTGACCGACCTCATTCAACAAGACCAACTGCGCGGCAAGCGCGTTTTCATCCGATCAGATCTCAATGCGCCGTTGGATGATGCCGGCAACATCACCGAGGAAACGCGTATCCGCGCTTCTGTGCCTGCGATCCGAGCCGCGCTTGGCGCGGGCGCCGCAGTCATGGTGACGTCTCATTTAGGCCGGCCAACCGAGGGTGAGCTCAAGCCTGAGGATTCGCTGGCGCCGATCGCCAAGCGGTTATCTGAATTACTAGGCCGCCCAGTGCCGCTGAAGTCGAACTGGGTCGACGGCGTCGACGTCCAGCCGGGTGAGTTGGTACTGCTGGAGAATTGTCGCGTCAATAAAGGTGAAAAGAAAAACGACGACGTGCTGGCGCAAAAGATCGCTGCATTGTGCGATGTGTATGTCAATGACGCCTTCGGTACAGCGCATCGCGCCGAGGCCACCACGCATGGGGTAGCGAAATTCGCACCAGTCGCCTGTGCGGGCCCCTTGCTGGCGGCGGAGTTGGATGCATTGGGTAAGGCGCTCGGGCATCCCGCACGCCCTTTGGTGGCTATCGTCGCTGGCTCGAAAGTGTCGACCAAACTCACGATTTTGAAATCACTGGCTGACAAAGTCGATCGACTCGTCGTCGGCGGCGGTATCGCCAATACCTTTATGTTGGCCGCGGGTCTGCCGATTGGCAAATCCTTGGTAGAAGCGGAGTTGGTCGACGAAGCAAAAGCCATCATCGCTTTGATGAAGCAGCGCGGTGCGAGCGTACCCATCCCGACCGATGTGGTGTGCGCCAAAACCTTCGCATCAGACGCTGAGGCAGTGGTGAAATTGGCGCAGGACGTGGCCGATGACGACATGATTCTCGACATCGGACCAGAGACAGCGAACGCACTGGCCAAGCAATTGCTGGATGCGGGCACGATTGTGTGGAACGGTCCGGTTGGCGTGTTTGAGTTCGACCAGTTCGGTCATGGCACCGAAACATTGGCGAAGGCGATTGCTGATTCGCACGGGTTTTCGATTGCAGGCGGCGGTGACACGCTGGCAGCCATCGCGAAATACGGCATTACCGATAAAGTAGGTTATATCTCGACCGGTGGCGGAGCTTTCTTGGAGTTCTTAGAGGGCCGCGTACTACCGTCGGTTGAAATACTCGAACAGCGCGTACATCGCTGAAATTCCTCGCTGAATAACAGGACCAAACACATGAAACAGCGCGCTACCAAGATTGTTGCCACGATTGGTCCGGCCTCAAGTACGCTGGAGATTCTGGAGCGCATGATCGCTGCCGGTGTCGATGTGGTGCGCCTGAACTTCTCGCACGGTAAGTCGGAAGATCACGTCGAGCGCGCGCAGATGGTGCGCGACGCCGCAGCCACCTGCGGGCGTGAGATTGCGATCATGGCCGATTTGCAAGGCCCCAAGATCCGAGTCGGAAAATTCAAAGACGGCAAGATTCAACTCGCCAAGGGTGACAAATTCATTCTGGATGCTGATTGTGAGCTCGGTGATCAAGATCGCGTCGGTCTAGATTACAAAGAGTTGCCGAAAGATCTGAACCCGGGTGATGTGCTGTTATTGAACGATGGCTTGATCGTACTGAATGTCGAGCGTATCGCCGGTCATCAGATCTTTACCACAGTAAAAATCGGTGGCGAGCTCTCCAACAACAAAGGTATCAACAAGCAGGGTGGTGGTCTGTCGGCACCAGCGCTGACCGCGAAAGATATGGATGACATTAAGACCGCAATGCGTTTAGGTGCGGACTATGTTGCAGTGTCGTTCCCGAAGAATGCGACTGATATGGCGATGGCTCGCCAGCTGGCGACCATCGCGGGTGAGCCCTATGGTCATCGTGCGCGCATGATCGCAAAAATCGAGCGGGCCGAGGCAATCCCAAATCTGCAAGAAATTCTCGATGCCTCCGATGGCATCATGGTGGCGCGGGGTGATCTGGCGGTCGAAGTGGGTAATGCTGCTGTGCCAGCGCTGCAAAAGCGCATGATTCGTATGGCGCGTGCTTCCAACAAGTTGGTGATTACCGCGACGCAGATGATGGAATCCATGATTCAGAATGCGGTACCGACCCGCGCTGAGGTCTCTGATGTCGCCAACGCGGTGCTGGATGGAACCGATGCGGTGATGGCTTCGGCCGAGACTGCGGCAGGTAAGTACCCGATCGAGACGGTTGAGACGATGGCGGCGGTCTGTATTGAGGCCGAGAAGTCCGAGCTCAGTTCGCTCGATACCGATTTCATGAACGTCACCTTCACTCGGATCGATCAGTCGATTGCTTACGGCGCGCTGTTCACCGCACATCATCTGCGCGTACGCGCCATCGTGGCGTTCACCGAATCCGGTTCGACCGCGTTGTGGATGAGCCGGCATGATGTCGATATCCCGATCTACGCAATGACACCGAATCTCGGTACGCAGCGCAAGACTTCATTGTTTCGTAACGTATACCCGATGCAGCTACCGAGTAGCTCAAACGATCGTAATGCGGTCCTCGCCGAAGTAGAAAAAACTCTTTTGGAAAAAGGCCTTGTCGATAAAGGCGACATGATTGTCGTGACCTGGGGCGAGCCCATGGGGCAGGTGGGCGGCACCAACGCATTGAAGATTACACAAATTGGAAACCGGTAAACAATTTAGGAGATTTTGATGGCTCTCGTATCCATGCGCCAGTTGCTCGATCACGCCGCAGAACACGGCTACGGGCTACCCGCATTCAATGTCAACAATCTCGAACAGGTGACTGCGATCATGCAGGCGGCAGATGAAGTGAATGCGCCTGTGATCATGCAAGCCTCGGCGGGTGCGCGCAAATATGCGGGTGAAGCTTTTCTGCGTCATCTGATTGAAGCCGCGGTCGAAGCCTATCCGCATATTCCGGTCGTGATGCACCAAGACCATGGACAATCACCCGCAGTCTGTATGGCGGCGATCAAGTCCGGCTTTACCTCGGTGATGATGGATGGTTCGCTGATGGAAGACGGCAAGAGCGTGGCCAGCTATGAGTACAACGTCGAAGTATCCAAGAAAGTAGTCGAGTTCTCGCATGCGATTGGTGTGACGGTTGAGGCAGAACTCGGTGTGCTCGGTTCTTTGGAAACCATGATGGGCGACAAAGAGGATGGTCATGGCGCAGAAGGCACCATGACTCGCGAGCAGTTGCTGACCGATGTGGATCAGGCAGCAGACTTTGTACGTCAGACCCAATGTGACGCACTTGCGATTGCAATTGGTACCTCGCATGGTGCGTATAAGTTTTCGCGCAAGCCAACCGGCGATATTCTGGCGATTGACCGGATCAAGGAAATTCATACACGCATCCCGAATACCCACTTGGTGATGCATGGCTCTTCTTCGGTCCCGCAAGAGCTTTTAGCTGAGATTCGTCAGTTCGGCGGCGACATGAAAGAGACCTATGGTGTGCCGGTTGAAGAGATTCAGGAGGGCATCCGCCACGGTGTGCGCAAAATTAATATCGACACTGATATCCGTCTGGCGATGACGGCCGCAATCCGCCGCTTCATGTTTGAAAACCCATCCAAATTCGATCCGCGTGACTACTTGAAGCCAGCGCGTGAAGCAGCAAAACAGGTGTGCAAGGCGCGCTATGTGTCATTCGGCTGCGAAGGTCAGGCTGGCAAGATCAAGCCAGTCTCGCTCGACAAAGTTGCGGATCGCTACAAGAAGGGTGAGTTAGCGCAGTTGGTGAAGTAATTATCCACTGCCGCGCTTATTGCAAGCCGAGCTCCAGTGCATTATCAGGAATGAGTTTCATGAACAGTCTTTACGAATCAAGCATCAAGAGCCTGCCGCTGCTAGGGCGAGGCAAGGTGCGTGACAACTATGCGGTCGGTGATGACAAGATCTTGATTGTTACCTCCGACCGCCTGTCTGCCTTTGATGTGGTGATGAATGAGCCGATTCCGGGTAAAGGCAAGGTACTCAATCAGATGTCGGATTTTTGGTTCGACAAGCTGGGGCATATCGTACCCAATCATCTCACCGGCGTAGCGCCTGAGATGGTTGTAGCAAGCGATGAAGTATCGCAAGTACGCGGACGTGCCGTGGTCGCAAAACGTCTGCAACCGATTTTGGTGGAGGCCGTAGTACGAGGCTACCTGATTGGCTCTGGTTGGAAGGATTATCAAAGCAGCGGTGCCGTGTGTGGCATTCCACTACCTGCCGGCCTTAAACTCGCGGCGAAACTACCGCAGCCCATCTTTACGCCTGCGGCCAAAGCGGATCTGGGCGAGCATGACGAGAACATCAGCTTCGACGATATGGTCAGTCGTATTGGCAAGGACCTGGCGGAGCAAATCCGTACCGTCAGCATTCAGCTCTATCAGACCGCAGCCGACTATGCGGCAACGCGTGGCATCATCATTGCCGATACCAAGTTCGAGTTCGGCTTGGATGAGCACGGAAAGTTGCACCTGATGGATGAAGTACTCACGGCAGACTCTTCGCGCTTCTGGCCCGCCGATTCATATGCCGAGGGCATTTCGCCGCCGTCTTTCGATAAACAGTTCGTGCGTGACTATCTTGAGACGCTGAAGGATTGGAACAAGACCGCCCCAGCGCCGGCGCTACCCGCCGAGGTGATTGAAAAAACCGGCGCTAAGTATCGCGAGGCATTGCAGCGACTGACCGGCAATGAGTTGAAGGACTAAGATGAGCACACAAAACAAGCCCCTGATCGGCGTGGTGATGGGGTCATCGTCGGATTGGGACGTAATGCAGCATGCGGTGGCGATCTTGAAAGAATTCGATATCCCGCATGAGGCGCAGGTGGTCTCGGCGCATCGCATGCCAGATCAAATGTTTGCTTATGCCAAAGCGGCGAATGAGCGCGGCTTGCGTGCCATCATCGCAGGTGCAGGTGGTGCTGCGCACTTACCCGGCATGATCGCGGCGCAAACTATCGTGCCAGTGCTCGGTGTGCCCGTACCATCCAAGTACTTGCGCGGCGAAGATTCGCTGCTATCCATTGTGCAGATGCCTAAAGGTATACCCGTCGCCACTTTTGCAATTGGCGAGGCGGGTGCAGCGAATGCCGCGTTGGCTGCTGTGGCTATCCTCGCGCTGAATGATGCGGCGCTTTCCGAGCGACTTCAGCACTATCGTCGGCAGCAGACCGAAGCTGCGCAGGCGATGAAATTACCCACATGACCCACAGCGACCCGAGCGACAGTTTCGTTCCGGCCGCGCATCCCTCGGCCTGGCTTGGTGTGATGGGTGGCGGCCAGTTAGGCCGAATGTTTGTTCATGCAGCGCAGGCGATGGGATTCAAGGTCGCGGTGCTCGAGCCCATGGCTGATTGCCCAGCTGGACACGCGGCAGATCATTTGCTGGTGGCTGCTTACACCGACGGCAAGGCATTAGCAGAGCTGGGTGAGCAGTGCGTTGCTATCACCACCGAATTTGAAAACGTACCTGCGCAAAGTTTGTCACAACTAGCGCAGCACGCCTTTGTTGCACCCGCTGCGGCAGCGGTATCGGTTGCACAAGACCGTGCGGCAGAAAAAGCTTTCTTTACGCAATGCGCGAAAAAATCGGGCGTATTGCCAGCACCACATCGGGTGATCACTTCGCAGGCAGATATTGATGCCTTATCGGATGAGTTGTTCCCCGGTATTCTGAAGACTGTCCGCATGGGTTACGACGGTAAAGGTCAGGCACGTGTTCGTACGCGCGCGGAAGTTGGCGCTGCATTTGTACAGATGCAGCAAGTGCCTTGCGTGCTGGAGAAAATGCTGCCGCTGGCATATGAGGTTTCCGTATTGGCGGTACGAGGTGCCGACGGTCAGGCAGTGGTATATCCGATCGCAGAAAATGTACACCGTGACGGCATCCTGTTCAGTACGACTGTGCCGGGTCCAAATGTCACGACCGAGTGCGCCTCACTTGCCCAGGCCGCGACGCTGGAGATCATCGCGCAACTAGAGTACGTTGGTGTGCTGTGCGTTGAGTTTTTTGTTTTGAGTGATGGCTCGCTGGTGGTCAATGAAATGGCACCACGACCGCATAACAGCGGTCACTACACGATTGATGCTTGCGTAACGAGTCAGTTTGCGCAGCAGGCGCGTGCGATGGCGAGGTTGCCATTAGGTGATGTGCGTCAGCATTCGCCCGCCGTCATGCTCAATCTACTAGGCGATCTGTGGTTTGTAGCGGGCGACGATCATCCACGTGAGCCGGTATGGGAAGCGCTGCTTGCACTACCGGGCGCCAATCTTCACCTCTATGGCAAAGACGAGCCGCGCCGTGGTCGCAAGATGGGGCATGTCACCTTTGTCGCTAGCACTCTTGCTGAAGCCCAAGCGCACTGCGCTAGCGCTTGCGGTCTGCTGGGTCTTGCCTCTTGATGACAGCCGGTCCTGACGCGATCGCTCAGGCCGTGCGTTTGCTCGAAGAAGGCAAGCTGGTCGCGATACCCACCGAAACTGTGTATGGCTTGGCCGCCGATGCGGATAACCCGGCAGCAGTCGCAGCGATATTTAGTGCCAAAGGTCGACCTTCCAACCATCCACTCATCGTTCATGTAGCGCGCGATGCTGACCTGTCGCACTGGGCCATCGATATCCCACCTGTAGCACTACAACTCATCGCGGCGTTTTGGCCTGGGCCACTCACACTGATACTTAAACGCGCGCCGGGTGTCGACGATGTCATCACCGGTGGTCAAGACTCGATCGGTGTGCGCTGCCCATCGCATCCGATTGCGCAAGCCGTATTGAAATTGTTTCGTGGTGGGCAAGGCGGTATTGCGGCGCCGTCGGCGAATCGCTTTGGTCGGGTCAGTCCCACGACTGCGCAGCATGTGATTGATGAATTCGGTTCGCCGGGAAGTGGTCCGATTGCAGCAGTTCTGGAGGGTGGCCCCTGCGAGGTAGGTATCGAGTCGACCATTATCGATCTGACGCGTCTCGACACGCAGGGCCCAGTGCTACTGCGTCCCGGTCAGATCAGCGTGCAACAGCTCGAGCAGGTATTGGGGCGTCAGCTAGCAACGACGGATCACGCTGCCCCGCGTGTCTCGGGGAGTTTAGATGCGCACTACGCACCGCGTACGCCGCTGGCACTGATAGAACGCCAAGCATTAGTCGATACGATGGCGACGCTAAAGGCCAAGCACCGACAGGTCTTAAGTCTGGTGATCGATAAAGAAGTAGTACAAACAAAAGCATTGCAAACAGAAGGTTTGCAATCGGAAAGCTTGGATAGAGAGAGCGTGTTCACTACGCACATGCCCTCTGACCCGCAAGCCTATGCGCAGGCACTGTATGCGAAGTTACGCGCCTTGGATCAAATAGGTGCCGACCTGATCTTGGTCGAGCAGCCGCCCAAGACGGCAGCCTGGCAGGGTATCAACGATCGCTTGCAGCGTGCTGCTTTTGATTCCGCCGGTGTGCTTAAACGTTTGTTGGCCTGATGACGTTGGACAGATGGTGTTGACCTGAGGGTATTGACCTGATTCTTCGGACCTGATTCCGCTAGCTTTGTGAATCAGGTGATGCCTTGAAGCGACCGTCGTGAAACAATAGCGCAGGCTTACGCTCAAACGCGCAGCGTTCGACCTCGCCGACAAAAATCACATGATCGCCTTCAGGATGGCGGCTGCGATTGTGGCACTCGAACCAAGCCGATACGCCGCTCAGGATTGGCAATCCATTTTGCGACAAGCTGAAGTCGACACCGCTAAATCGATCATCGAGACGGCTGGCGAAACGCTCAGCCAACTCAGCCTGATCGGCCGCCAGCACATTAATCACATAATGCGAATTTTCAGCGAACAACGGCATGCTGCGCGACTTCTGCCCTAGGCTCCACAGCACCAGCGGCGGTGTCAGCGAGACCGAGTTGAAAGAGCTTGCGGTCAGGCCGAAGAAGCTGCCGTCCTGATCGCGGGTTGTGATGATGGTGACGCCGGTCGCGAACTGCGACAGTGCGGCACGAAAGTGCTGTGTATCGAATTCGGGTTCGACGGCTTGTTTTGCAGGGGTGAGCATTTTGGAAATTTCCGCGACAATCCCGAATTATGCCGAAAAAGCGCAGGTCAAGTCGGCGGATGCTGGTTCTTGCGTAAAATCAGGCAAATGACAACAAGAACTCCTGACCTGCTGGCACTGTTACAGGATCATGCAGATCGACGCGGCGATCAACTCGCCCATGTGCTGCCTGACCGCGATATCACCTACCGTCGCCTATGGTCGCGCATCGAGCGCGGCTCGGCGCGTCTGTATGGCGAATGGGGCATTAGAGAAGGTGACTTGGTCGCCTACGTTGGTCACGGCCATCCGGATGCGATCGTACTTTATTTTGCTCTGCTGCGTCTGGGCGCGATCTTGTTGCCGCTTGAGTCGCTTTCGATCTCGCAGATTCAGCAGGTGCTCGCCGAGCGACAACCTAGACTACTAATTCAAGATCAGCATGGTTCGATGATAGGGCCGACCACCTATCCGCTGGAGTCCTTATTGGCCACCTGGAGTCATCATGATCCGGTGCTGATTGACGACCCAATGTCACGCGCTGCATTGTGGCTACCCGACGCCGCTCATGATTGGCAAGCGACTAGCCTTGATCAGTTATGTTCGACCCTGCCACTAATGCCACGCACGAGTTTCATCGATCAGCAAATCTTCAGTGCCGATTTACTTCGAAACATCGTATTACCATCGCTCCGTGATTATCGTCTGATGCAATTCTCTGCCACTGACAGGGTGCCAGGCACAGGTTCTTAAGAACTGCTCCAAGTGGTTGAAACTACCTACAGGTTTGGGAGGATTTATCGTATATCTTGCCTTGTTGGCGATATCGTTGCTGGGCTGGCGGGCGCACCGGCAGATCTGAACACGATACGTTACAGTACTAGCCTACTAAGAATAGGGAGCCTCACATGAGTACAGAAATCGCTACCGTGGGTGGTGGCTGCTTCTGGTGTCTGGAAGCGGTATACCAACAAATGCGCGGTGTCTCATTGGTCGAGTCTGGTTATAGCGGTGGCCATGTGGTGAACCCAAGCTACGAGGCGGTATGTCAGGGAACGACCGGGCATGCGGAGGTCGTGCGGATTCATTTTGATTCTACGCAGATCAGTTACCGCGACATCCTGGAAGTTTTTTTTACGATCCACGATCCCACCACGCCGAATCGTCAAGGCAATGATGTCGGTACGCAGTATCGTTCAGTGATCTATACGCATGATGCGCAGCAGATAGCCACAGCCAAGCAGGTGATCGCCGAAATGGCACACGTCTGGGATGGGCCTATCGTGACCGAGTTGCTTGAGACGCCGGTGTTTTATCGCGCAGAGGAATATCACCAGAACTATTTCGCTAATAACCCACTGCAGTCCTACTGTGTGTTTGTGGTTGAACCAAAGGTGATGAAGTTCAAAAAGGTATTTGGTTCGAGACTCGGTCACGACTAGTCGTCTGCTTAAATGACAGGCGTGGTCATCGCTGGCGTTTGGTTATATATGTATCGCCGCGACCACACAATTTCGCTCGATGCCCGGCCGGCTTTGCCGCATAGCACTTGGTACAGCGAGACCCAGTCATGTTCAAACGCATGTGCGCAGCCAGCAAGGTATACGCGCCAAATACGATAAGTCTTGGCATCGACCAGGCTACGGATCAGCTCATCATTTCGTTCGAAGTTGTCTGCCCATAGCATGCAAGTACGCGCATAGTGCCGACGCAGATTTTCGACATCGATACTTTCTAGTCCACCATCCTGCATCGCGAGCATGACCGTACCAATATGCGGCAACTCGCCATGCGGGAAGACATACTGGGAAATAAACTCGCCAGCACCATAGCGTGCAGTACGATGGTCGGTATTGGTAGTGCAGATGCCATGATTCATGATCAGGCCATCCTCGGTGAGGAGTTGGCTCAGCTTGGCGAAATACAGAGGTAGATTTTTTATTCCAACGTGCTCGAACATCCCAACACTGGTAATTCGATCGTACTGCCCATAGACATCACGATAGTCGAGTAGTTGTATGCTGACCTGATTTTCCAAGCCCAGAATTTTGATACGTTCAGTTGCCCATGTCCGTTGTTGTGCAGAGAGTGTGATGCCGACACAGTGGGCACCATAGTGTTGCGCAGCGCGAATCACTAGCGCGCCCCAGCCGCAGCCAATATCTAGCAATCGCTGACCTGGCTGTAGCGCGATCTTATTCAAGATATGGTCGATCTTTTTCTGTTGCGCGGTGGTTAAGTCTTCATCACCTTGCTCGAAGTAAGCGCAGGAGTACACCATTTCACGATCGAGAAATGTCTGATAAAACGCATTTGATACGTCATAGTGATAAGCGATTGCGCGAGCATCCTGCGCTTTGCTATGCGCCCTCGCTGTAAACAGCCGTCCAAGTCGCGATCGATGACGTTGGCTTAACTCAGCCAGCTGGTTGGCGATTTGAATAATGGCGCGTAGCCGACCCTCAACTTCCAGCTTGCCCTCAACATAAGCTCGACCGAGCGACTCAAGTGAAGGTTGCACCAAGTAAGCGAGCGCCGAAGGCTTGGGTACTCGAATCGTAACCTCCGGATGGCTGCCACCCAGATCGAGTTGATGACCATTCCAGAGCTTAAGGCGCAGCGGTATCCCAATGTGGGTATACACACGGCTGATCCAGCGATCGAGCTTTTTCTCCCAAAACATAGACCACCTCCCGCGGTGGACTGTGCTGTCTGCTCAGGATCAGTGCATTGATGTGTATCTAAATGCCTTAAACAAACTACCGTTGGCATTCTTAGTGGCGTCTTACGTCGCTCAGAGAAAGCGTTTATCAAGAAACCTTATCAGGGTTGTAGACGGACTCTTGACCAGTGTCCGTCAGTCTCTCGCTGATAAGCGATTCGATCATGCAAGCGCGAGCGCCGCCCCTGCCAAAACTCTAGCCAGCTCGGATTTAGCCGGTAGCCACCCCAGTGTGGCGGGCGTGGTGGCTGCTCACCAAAGTGAGCTTCAGCCTCTACAAATTGCTGCTCAAGCTGCTCGCGGCTGGCGATAGATCTGCTCTGTGCCGAGGCGATTGCGCCGATACGACTCTTCAGCGGTCGGATACCAAAGTAGGCATCACTTTCTTCAGTTGCGACACGCTCGACAATACCTTCAATACGAATCTGTCGCTCGAGATCGTGCCAGTGAAAACTTAATGCTGCATGTGGATTGTGTAGCAGCTGCTCACCCTTGCGGCTTTGGTAGTTGGTGTAGAACGTGAAGCCGCGTTCATCGAAGTCTTTGAGTAGCACGATGCGCAGGGATGGTCGCCCACTTTTGTCGACCGTCGCTAGCCCCATCGCATTCGGTTCAGGGACTTGTGTTTCGACTGCCTGCTGGAACCATTTTGCGAACTGCTTAATTGGGTCGCTATCCACTTCTTGTTCAGAAAGAGTGGCTTGGCTGTAATCACGGCGAAGATCTGCAATAGAAATAGTCATGGTGGTTTGTTATTGATTAAAGATGGAAAATTTCATGGCGCAATTGAGCGATTAGCAGATGCCAGCCGTGCACGACGAGCGGCGACCGGAATGGCGAAAGTAATCAATGCGCCCAGCCCCCAGAATACGGCAAACGGCCCCAGCACAGCGCCCATGGCCCCGTAGGCTAGCGGTAGCGAAACAGAAGACAAATTACCCAGGCTAGCGCGGATTGCAATGGCCTCAGCGCCGCGGCCCGATGGCGCACCGCTATGGAGTAAGGCTAGTACATTTGGCTGACCGCTACCGAGTGCGAGCCCGAGTGCGAAAGCCGCTGCTGCCATCGTCAGCGGCTGCTGTGCGAATGGTAGCAGCACGTAGCATAGGGCGGCGGCGGCAAGTGTGATGCTCAAAATCCGCCACTCATGATGCCGGCGTAGGATGATGGGCATGGCAATACGTACCGTGAATGTAGCCACTGAAAAGCTGGCTAGAATCAATCCGATCGTCGACGCAGAGAAACCGAGCTGCGTACCACGAACCGGTACGATGAAAGTGAACAAGTCCCACGCTGCAGCGAGGGTGATGCCGACGAAGTACAGACCACGTAGCTCGCGATGGCCAAGCAACTGTAGCGCGCTGCTGCGAGTACGCGGGTGCGTGCTCTGATGGACAGGTAGATTTTTCAGTGTGGAGCTGGAGGCGATTGCAAAAGAGAGTAGCGTAAAGACGCTGCACACTAAAAATGCGACAGCATGGCCTGCATGGTCGATGGTGAAGCCTGCCATCATCGGGCCGATGAATGCCGATACCGAAAAACCGACCGCCAGTTGCGAGAAGCCAGCGGTCTTCTCTTCCCCCTCCAGCAGCGTACCGACCGCATACTGAGTCGCAATGAAAATCGCCATGAACCCGGTGCCGATTAACACGGCGGCGACATAAAGCCCGGCGACCGATTGCACAGCCGCAGCCACTAACACACCCGCAGAGCCAATCAGAGCGCCGAAACGCAGCGGCTGGTAGACACCGATACGATCGATGATTCGCCCCATACCTACTGCCAACAGCATGGGAAACACCGCGAACAGAGCGATCAAGGTGCCGACCGTGAACTCTGAGGCATGCAGCGACAGCGCATAGAGCGAGGTAGTCACGCGCGCCGCCGCCAGCGCGACATGGGCACAGACAGCGACGCCAATCAAGGCAAGCAGCGGGGAGGGGCGGGGCACGAGGGTCAACAGCAGATCAGTCAGGGTACGCAGATGACAGTGTACGTCGAACCTGAATCCTGTCCGTTAGAATGCGGTGATGTCTGCCGCCTCTCCCCTGCCTAAGCATCCGAACAATCCGGAAGATCCCAATCATCCCGACAATCCCAATCCTCAAGATGATGAGGTGGATGCGGATCGTCGCTTTGCTGGTGTCGCTCGTCTGTACGGCGCGGCGGGTCTGGCGCGATTCCGTAATGCTCATGTATGTGTGATCGGCGTAGGCGGTGTTGGTTGCTGGGCCGTCGAGGCGTTGGCACGGAGTGCGATTGGTCGTATTACGATGATCGATCTGGATCATCTGGCTGAATCCAACGTTAATCGCCAAAGCCACGCGCTGACCGATACCTTGGGCAAGGCCAAGGTCCTGGCGCTGGCTGAGCGCATCGCGCAGATTAATCCACTGTGTCAAGTTGAGGGCATTGAAGAATTTATTAGTGCCGAGAATGTCGCGCAGTTGATTGTGCCTGGCCATTTTGATTTCGTGATTGATGCTATCGATGATGCGCGCGCCAAGACAGCGCTGATCGTGCATTGCCGTGAGCAGCGAATTCCCTTAGTGACCATAGGCAGTGCTGGTGGACAAATCGACCCGACCCGGATCGAGGTCTGCGATTTGTCCCGTACCGAGCAGGAACCCTTGCTCGCGCGCGTGCGCAAGAATTTGCGCATTCGGCATGGGTTTCCGCGCGGTCGCAAACACAAGTTCGGTATTGATGCGGTGTACTCGACTGAGCCATTGCGCTTCCCGGAACTATGCTTGCCCGATCAGGATGACGCTGGGTCTGCTGTGGATGAAAACACGGGTCTGACGGGTCTGCACTGCGCGGGCTATGGATCAGCGGTGGTGGTGACTGCCAGCTTCGGCTTCATCGCGGCTGCGCATGTGTTGAATCAACTTGCCGGCGCTACTGGCGCCACTGATGCTACTGCGCCATCGAGCAATCGCTCTGCAATCAACGAGTAAATCACGCCTTGGCTAGTCGGCAAGGATTGCACCAGCACTACCCGTTTCGCTGGCCAGCAAATGCTGCTTGCAAATGGCTGAACCGGTCGTTCCGCATCGCGCGCCAGTGTCACATGGGGAATAAAGCGCGATTCACGCTTGTAGCGCGGTGCGACTATTGACAAGCTCTCCAGTAAAGACTTTCTCAAATCCAGCAGCGCCAGCGGTACCTCGGCGCAGCCAATCCACGCGATTCGCTGCTGCTTGAAATAACCGTACTGATCAAGCTCGATCACAAAGCCCGTTTCCGGTAGTTGCTCCAACACAGGGGCCAACACGGGTAGCTTTCCGATGGGCTGATTGCCCAGGAAGGCCAGCGTCAGGTGAAGCTGATCTTTCTGCGTCTTCCGTCCGACCACGTCCGCTTGCACAACTTCCAGCTCGCGAAGCGTCGGTTCATCCGGCCAGAGCGCGAAATACAGCCGCGCTTGATCCTCTCCCTTGGCAGTCATCTGACCAGGCGCTGAAAGCTGCTTAGCCCACCCAGCGGGGTGCTGTTCGGCTTGCCCAGAATCAAATAGCGGGGCATTGGGAGCCTAAAAAGTAAGCGCATACTTTTTTCAAGAGGTATCAAACATTAGGATTGTGCGGATTAGCAACACTATCTGACACATTTGCACTATTTAATTTTTGACAATATCCGCCGACACTGCGGCCAATGACAAATAAACAACACTTTGTCAGGCATCCGTCGGTGGATTTCCCCCAGTACGGATCGGCGCTTCGGCGTCACCGCGTGGCCTTGTGCTGTCTCGGTGCCCGAGCATTTGCAGTTGATCTCATTAATCAAGGAGTCGGTAAATGAACACATTGATGCAAAAGCTGCAGTCCTTCCTCGCGGATGAGCAGGGTGCGACTGCTGTCGAGTACGGCCTAATGATCGCACTGATTGCCGCAGTCATTCTCGGCGCAGTCCAACTGTTGGGGGGTGAACTCAACACCAAATTTACCACCGTGAAGGACGCAGTGAAGGCCGTTCCGAACCCTTGATCTAGAGGATTCTCAGGATGGGATGGCGGTTAATCAACCGCCATCCGCCAAGTGTCTTCATTAATTTTTTACGGGCCGACGATCATGAGTGAATTTTCCACGATTCCGCCAGTTCTATCTTTCACGAGTACAGCAGCAGTGCTGATCACTGCCTGGCTAGCTGCCGCCTCTGACTGGAAACACTGGCGCATACCGAACCAGATTCTCGCAGCAAGTATGGCTGCTGCTTTGATGTTCTCGATGTTCACGTCCGATAGCCTCACGCTGCGCGATTGTTTACTTGGTGGTGTCACCGGGTTGGTGATTCTGATGCCGTTTTATCTGATGGGCGGCATGGGTGCCGGCGATGTCAAGTTGATGGGCGTACTCGGTATGCATATGGGATGGCTAGCCACCTTGCATGTAGCCCTGATCAGTGCATTGGTGGGTGGCGTCTGGGCCATCTTCTTACTGCTCTCACGCTCGCCTTATGGTGACTGGATAAGTGCTATCGGTACCGAGATGATGGGTTCCCGGAGGCACATTCCGGCACCGCGCATGTTGAAGGAGTCACGCGCAACGCTGCCCTATGGCGTGGTGATTGCAATCGGTAGCACTTTGGTGCTCATCGCGATCGAGATGTATCCGAATCGCTGATCATGCAGTGACTACGTGTCCGGAGGAAGTATGCGAATAACAAGACCATGGATCATGATGAGCGTCGCTTTGATCGCAGGGCTCATGGCAGTACTACTTGCGTCTCAATGGCTGGATGCGAAATCCGGCAGTGGCATGACCAAAGTGGCGGTAGCAACGACCGATATTAGTCTTGGGCAGCGACTGACACCGGAATTAGTGGAGATGGTTGATTGGCCATCGCGTAGCGTGCCGCCGGGTGCGTTTCAGCAGATTAATGGCTTGGATGGTCGAGTATTAAAAATCAATATGTTGCGCGGCGAACCCGTGCTCCAAGCCAAACTGGCCCCGGTCGGTACACAAGGTGGCTTATCTGCAGTGATCGGGGACGGCAAGCGAGCGATCACGGTCCGGGTGAATGATGTGATCGGTGTCGCCGGGTTTGCATTGCCGGGTAACTACGTTGACATCATCGTCAATACCCAGCGCGAATCAAGTGAAACAACATCACGAGACAATTCAATCTCAAAAATTGTGCTCGAGCGTATTTTGGTACTAGCTGTCGCACAAGAGGTTGGTCGCGACGATACCAAACCACGCGTTGTGAATGCAGTCACACTGGAAGTGACGCCACAACAGGCTGAGAAGATCGATCTTGCACGTAGCGTCGGAACGCTCTCACTGGTCTTGCGCAACCAGATTGATCCCTTGGTCGCTGACACGGTGGGCGTAACTAAAACCAGCTTGCTGCAACAAGCGGCTCCACCGGTCATGCTGGCAGAGCAAAGCAAGAACCCGCCAAGCACGACTCCTCCCGTCAGTCGTAATACGCGAACTGCATCGACGAGAGCGAAAAAATCTATTGCCGCGCCCGTCGCGAGCACAGCCTCTAGCGCAGCACCGTCGAATGCAACATCAACAGTAGCAGCGACGCCGATGACCTGCGTCGGTGTCATCAATGGTTTGCGTAATGGGCAGGAATGCTATTGACCCGCACGACCAAAGCTAATGGAGAAATAATATGAAGAAAAATACACAAGCTTTGTACCAGTTGCTGATGGTCACCTGCATCAGCGTGTCGACCGCAACAATCGCACAGGAAGTAGATGGTGCCACACGCCGCCCCAACAGCGAAAAGCTGGCTTCGAATCAGTTGAATAGCTTGGCACCACTCAACTGTAATGGCGAACCCGCAGCACCTAGCCGGATGACACTGCCACTCGGAAAATCAACCTTGTTGCGCCTGCCTGAACCAGTGACTAATCGGACACTTGGAAACCCGGCAGTCGCCCAGGCAATGCTGGTATCGCCGGAGACGCTCTATCTGCTCGGTGTTGAAATCGGTAGTACCAACATGATTGTGCAGGGTAAAAGCGGACGCTGCAGTGCAATTGATGTGGTGGTCACCCTTGACCCCGGAGCGCTCCAAGCCACATTGCTCGAATTGATGCCGGAGGAAAAAGATATTCGGGTCAGCGCAGCCGCTGATAGTCTGATCTTGAGTGGCACCGTCAGTGACACTATGGCCGCCGCGCGCGTCAATGATTTGGCATTAGCGTATGTACGTCGGCCGTCCAGTGTTAGTCCGGGTGCCTTGCAGGATGGCATGGCATCAAACAATACGGGTATGAACGCTGCTGCACAATCGGGCAACCTCGCCCTTCAGCAATTGCGCGTCGTGAATCTATTGCAGGTCGCTGCAGCACAGCAAGTCATGCTTGAAGTCAAGGTTGCCGAGGTCTCAAAAGCGCTGATCGACAAGCTTGGTGTCGGTGTACAGGGATCGCCATTGAGTGGATCGGTCACGACCAGTATCCTGTCGAGCTTTTTGGTCGGCAATCTGGGTGGAAATTTGAGCGTCACCCGAGCCTCGGGCTCGGGGGTTTATCTGGATGCCGAGAAAAAAGAATCTCTGGTGAAAGTGCTTGCTGAGCCAAATGTCATGGCGATCAGTGGGCAGGAGGGGAGCTTTCTCGCCGGCGGCAGAATTTTAATTCCGGTTTCCCAGGATGCACTGGGTCGGATCGCGCTGGAAGAAAAAGAGTTCGGCGTCGGCTTGCGGTTCACGCCAACTGTGCTGTCAGGTGGTCGGATCAATTTACGGGTATCGCCCGAGGTATCCGAGCTGTCGCGCGACGGTGTCGGTATCGGCAACGGTACAACCCAAATCCGCGCGATATTGCCACTGATTACGACACGCCGCGCATCAACTACGGTGCAGCTGGCGGATGGCCAAAGCTTTGCGATTGGTGGTCTGATCAAAAATAACTCAACAGCCAATATCAAAGCGTTTCCGATACTGGGTGAGTTACCGGTGCTCGGCGCACTATTTCGCAGTACTGACTTCCAGAATGACAAAACCGAGCTGGTTTTCGTTGTCACACCGCGACTCGTGAAACCTCTACCCCTACCGAATAAATTACCGACCGATGGCTTACGCGATCCTAGCCGTAAGGAGCTATTCATCGATGGCAAGCTTGAGGGTAATCGTGAAAGTCAGCGCGAAAGTGAATCACGTGCGTCGCCCCGTGATGCCAATACCGGATTCGAATTGAAGTGAGGAATCTAATCATGACTATGCTAAATACTCAATACAAGCGATTACTGTTGTCCGGAGCGGTCTTGTTGTCACTCACTGCATGTGTGCCGACGACACCGCAGTGGGATGCACAGTTCGGACAGTCAGTCAGACTCTCCCAGCAGCAGCAGATCATCGATCCGACTGCAGGTGGTGATGCACCAGTAAACGGCATTGATGGTGCAAGTGGTCGTGAAGCCATTGTGCGATATCGCAGCTCATTCAAAGAGCCGGCACCCGCAAGCTCCGCGTTCACGATTGGCGTCTCGCGCTGAATCTAGATATTCAATCTCGATATCGCCGAGGAGAAAAAATCGTGCTCCAATCGATGCGCCGACCCATACCGCATAAACGTCAGCATGGTGCGGTCGCAGTGATCTTCGCTATCGTCATTACCGCAATGATAGGTATGGCCGGGCTAGCGCTCGATCTTGGTCAGCTCTATGTCGCAAAAACAGAGCTACAGAATGCGGCGGACGCGTGTGCTTTATCAGCGGCACAGTCGCTCTCTGGTAGTGATGGGAAACAGCTTCAAATCAGTCAAGCGGCGGGTCTCACCACAGCACAGCGTCACCGGGTGCTATTTCAATCACGTACAGTCGCTACTCAGTCCGATGGCAGTATTGATTTCGCAGCCAGCTTGGGCGGGCCTTGGTATCACAGTAGTGATCTTGCTGTGAACAATGCGACAACGCTGACCATGCGCTATGCCCGCTGCTCGCTCATTCAAAACAATATTCCTACTTGGCTGATTCAGACCTTGAATGTGCTGCCCGGTGTGAATATCGGTATGCAGAGCATGTCAGCCTCGGCAGTCGCCCGCCTGCAGCCTTCGCAAACAACCTGTGCGATGCCCGTTGCAGTTTGCAAGGCGAATCTCGGCGCTAAGGGGACTTGGTTGGAAGGCGCCGTGAATAGCAGTGGCGCCCTGACCGGAAGCTTCATGTGGGCAGATCTCAGTCCGCCGCAAGGGGGTGCGGCTGAGTTGGCTGCGAATCTGACCGGCACGGGGCAGTGCCAGTTGCCGCCAACAGGATCACCGGTCGGGCAGCCAGGTAACATTGTTTCGTTGGCGAATGATTACAACAGCCGTTTCGGTATCTACCAAGGGAATGTGCGCTCGACTGAGGCGCAACCAGATCGAACCGGGTTTGCCTATACCGATAATAGTTTTGGTGGTAACTGGAATAAATCGGCCGGTAACGCTTATGCAGACTTTGTCTCAAAGCGCACGACCAATACACCCTATCAAGGCGGTAATTCAGATGTGCGCGGTAGTGTGCTCGGATCGAGCAATCTCGCGGCACAGGGCGGTGATCGCCGGATCATGATCGCGCCAGTGGTTGACTGTACTGCTTATCAAAGAAGCCAGACAGCACCGGTACAGCAGTGGGCGTGTGTGCTGTTACTGCATCCCATAGTCAACAACGCAAGCGGAAATTCACAGTTGGTGGCAGGCGGTTCAAGCACTGCCGGTGGTAATGGAAACGGAAACGGAAACGGAAACGGTAACGGGAAAAGCAATGGCAATGGGAATGGGAACAGCGGTGGCAATGCATCGGCGCCGCGCATGTACTTGGAATATTTAGGTAATACCTCAGATGCCGGTAGCCCTTGTGCATCGGGTGGCCTACCGGGTGGTAGCGGATCGAATGGTCCGCTCGTACCGGCACTCGTGCGATGACTAAGATAAGTATGATCCGGCCCATGCACTTTCGTGCAGGTCGACGCCAACGCGAACAAGGCGCGGCCGCTGTAGAGTTTTCTTTAGTCCTGGTTCCTTTACTAGTCCTTGCGTTCGGCGTCGTCGAATACGGCCGTGCGATCTATCACTACGATATCGTTGCCAAGTCGGTCAGGGCATCATCCCGTCTGATCGCAACCTATGACCCATCCGACACGACGAGTTTTTCAAATGCGTCCACGCAGGCGCGCTGCCTCGCCGTATTTGGAAAAACAACCTGTGAATCCGGCTCTACACCACTAGCGCCTGGCCTCAGTACGTCGCATATAAAGATTTGTACCCGTGCATCAGTGGCGCAGTGTCCGGACCTGCAAATCAGCGATGTAAATAATGTCGCTACGGGCACCGGTACCGGCACCATCCAGCTTGTGGTTGTGCGTATCGAGGGCTACCAGTTTGGATTTCTTGGTTTGCCGTTTACGGGTGCTGGCCCATCGCTTCAGTTCAATGCCATTAGTTCGGTGATGAGGGGGCTATGAAGGTACAGCTCAGGCATCGATACCAGGATCGATACCAGCGTGGCACAGCACTGGTTGAATTTGCGCTAATAACGAGTGCAGGATTCATTGTGGTGTTGTTCGCCGTGTTTGAGCTCGGCCGTTTGCTATTCATCTTCAACACAGCCAATGAGGCAACACGCTTGGGCGCACGGCTAGCGACGGTGTGTGATGCCAATGCCACGCTTATCACCCAACGGATGTCCCAGCTTCTCCCGCAGCTGAATGCAAGTACTGTCAACCTGCAGTATGACCCGCCTTCCTGCGCAGCAGATAGTGCCACCGCACGCGCCACTTGCCGCTCAGTGACAGTCTCTGTGAAGCCGGGAACGATGGTGAATACCTACATACCGCTGTTAAATTTTTCAGTAGAGATTCCCCCCTTTACGACGACGCTGACAAGAGAAGCCATGGACAGCACCAGCTGTATCTGAGGGAAAAGGAGAGTGAATGAATGCACTAATGCTCACTACTGATCTGGATTTAAAAATCAAGTTACAACAGTTATGTGCTGCGATGTCGCCGCCGATCACTGTACTTCCTGATATGCCAGGCATGCTGCGATTAGATCCCGTAGCTATAACAGTGCCGGATCTTATTTTCTTTGACGCACGCGGCGAGCAGCGTGAGGTCCTGGCTTCGCTGGAGCGGATCTCCGCCCGCCACTCAGAAGCGATGATCGTATTGTTGGTGCCAGAGCAGTCGCCCAATTTACTGATTGCAGCGATGCGGATCGGTGTGCGTGAGGTGGTTAGTTTCCCTATCGATTTCTCAGAACTTGAGATGGCCGTTGAACGAGTTATTCAAAAGCGCAGTGAGAAAGTACGGGCAGAGGGTAAGGTAATCGCAGTAATTTCAAGCAAGGGGGGTAGCGGAACGACCTTTGTCGCCGTGAATACTGCCTATGCCTTAGCTAGTGTCGCGCACAAAAAAACCCTATTAATTGACCTCAATCTTCAATATGGTGACGCCGCGCTCTTTATTTCAGATGTCAAATCTCCTGCAACACTAACGGATTTATGTGCGCAGATACACCGCCTGGATGCACAGCTATTGGATAGCAGCGTGATACGCGCCGCGCCTAACTTCGATCTAATTGCAGCAGCGTCGGACCCCGATCCAGAAGATAAGATCAAGCCGGATCATATTGCTGCATTATTAGCTGTTGCCAGGCGACAGTACGACTTTATCCTGCTTGACATGGGTCGCCAGGTTAATGCCGTCAGCATACGGGCACTTGATGGCAGTGATCTTATTTTCCCAGTACTGCAGCAAAGTCTGCCATTCATACGTAGTGGGCAACGCATGCTCGATATGTTCAGCACATTGGGTTATCGAAAAGAGAGTATTCGTCAAATCCTTAACCGATATGACGAAGGCGGCGCCGTGACGCAGGCGGATATGGAGCGTGGCTTAGGCCAACGAATTGCTTTCCAGATTCCGAATAACTTTGCGATCGCAAGCGAGTCCATCAACCAGGGGGAGCCTGTATTGAAGATCGCCCGAAGTAGTGCGATTGCAAAAGGTTTCAACAACATCGTGCACTCATTGACGAAAACCCATGAATCATCACCGCATAGCCTGATCCGTCGCCTTTTCGCGCGCGGTAACTCGCTGACACACTAAAAAAAATCGCCATGTTCATGGAAAAATCAGTCATCCCACCGACAATACCTCTGAGAGATCGTCTGGTGGCGGTGAATTCAGTTGAAGATATCTCAGTATCGGATGAATTCAATACCGACGCATTTCGTGCGCTGACCCAACGATTGTATAAAGCCGTATTTGAGCGTATCGATCTGGAGCGATTGCAGCAATTGTCTGGTGATCAATTTCGTCGCGAGCTTGCGCTGCTCATAGAGCGAATCCTCGACGATGAAAACATGCCAGTCAACCAGACAGAGCGTCGACGTCTGGTACAAGACATGCAGAATGAAATGACCGGCTTGGGGCCAATCGAATCCTTGATGCTGGATCCGAGTGTCTCCGACATTCTGGTGAACTCTTATCGACAGGTTTATGTCGAGCGTAAGGGGAAGCTACAGCTGACTTCAGTGCAGTTTCATGATGATAAACATGTCCTGCGTATCATCGAAAAAATTGTTTCGCGCGTCGGCCGCCGTATTGACGAGTCGAGTCCCATGGTGGACGCACGACTGCCAGATGGGTCGCGTGTCAATGCCATCATCGCGCCCTTGGCACTGGATGGACCGGTATTGTCAATCCGCCGGTTTTCGGTGCAGCCGATGACCATGAATGATCTGGTCACGCGTCAAACACTGACGCCGCAGATTGCTGAAATGTTAGAAGCATTAGCGTGCGCCAAGCTAAATGTCCTCATCTCGGGCGGAACAGGTAGTGGCAAGACCACGTTATTGAATGTGATCTCAGGCTTTATTCCTTCAAGCGAGCGAATCATCACCATTGAAGATGCGGCCGAGCTTCGACTGCAACAACCCCATGTGGTCCGGCTTGAGACACGTCCGCCGAACATCGAAGGTAAGGGCGAAGTACCGCAACGTGCGTTAGTTCGAAATGCATTGCGTATGCGACCGGATCGAATCATTTTGGGTGAGGTGCGTGGTGCGGAGGCGATCGATATGCTGCAAGCGATGAATACGGGTCATGAGGGTTCGCTGGCGACAATTCACGCAAATACACCGCGCGATGCACTTGCGCGGCTGGAGAATATGATCGGGATGGCCGGGGCTAATTTGGGGCTACGCGCGATTCGGCAGCAGATTTCTTCTGCCATCACCATCGTCATACAACTGATGAGATTTTCGGACGGCAGTCGAAAGCTAGTCAGCCTGCAAGAGATTACGGGCATGGAAGGCGACATCATCACGACGCAAGAGATTTTCTGCTTCCGCCGAACGGGTGTTGCTAGCGATGGCAAGGTGAAAGGCTATTTCACCGCAACAGGCATTTGCCCGCAATTCGAGCATCGACTCAAGGAATTCGGCGTATCGGTGCCCGACTCAATTTATCAACCAACACCTGCGCTTGGCTGAAGAACGGGGCTTTCCATGAATCTGCTTTTTCTGGGCTTTGCACTGTTGATCTTCGTCGCAACTGCTTTTGCAGTGGAAGCACTATGGCGCTGGTGGTTCTCGACACAAAGTCAGGCCGCTCAACGCTATAGTCAACGTATTCAAGCCATGGGCGGTACTCAAGCACAAAGTGCCTACCGGGTATCACTACTGAAACAGCGCAAGCTTTCAGACAGTCACGACATTGATAATTTTTTGCGCAAAATACCCGTGGCACACTCACTGGATACGCAATTGCAACAGGCAGGTAGCGCTATCAATGTCAGTAATCTACTGGCTTATTGTGGCACCGGTATGGTAGTCGGCCTCTTGCTCGGCTTAGCCTTAACAGGAAGTTGGCTGACTTCATTGGCAATAGCGATGATAGGAGCGCTGATACCTTTTGCGATGCTCAACTGGCAGCGCTCTAGACGTTTGCAGCAGATACAGCAGCAACTCCCCGAGGTTGCTGATTTGATCGCCCGTAGTCTACGCGCCGGCCATGCGCTACCGGCAACGATGCAGATGGTCGCAGAAGAGATGCCCGAACCGATTGCTGGTGAGTTTCGTCAGGTTGCTGATGAAATCAACTTTGGTCTTGGCCTACACGTAGCGATGCAGAATCTGTCACAGCGAGTGCCGATCGATGATCTGCGCTTCTTGGTAGTCGCGGTACTGATACAGCGCGACACGGGTGGCAATCTGGCTGAACTTATGCAGAATATGTCTTACCTGATTCGCGAACGGCTCAAGCTTCTCGGGCAAGTCAGTGCCTTATCGGCGGAGGGAAGGCTTTCTGGCTGGATCTTGTTCTTGATGCCGATTGCAATGGCGCTGCTCTTATCCGTGGTTAATCCGGATTATCTGCTTCGACTTGTCGAGGACCCGGCTGGTCGGATTGCGCTGGGGATCGCTGTAATACAAATGCTACTCGGTGGGCTATGGATGCGTACGATCGTTCAGTTGCGCGTGTAATGCGATAAAGCCATTTACTGATTCGGAGCATGCGATGACGATGCAAGCAATCTTATTCTTAGTAGTTATATTTTTTTCCATCGCAAGTTTATCTGCCGGCTTGGTTTGGTGGTTGACAACCAGTCGTTTGCGTCAGCGACTAGCTGACACTATAGCGGCGAATTCCGTGGTGGAGCGATCAGCACGTTGGCGCGAGCGACTGGCCAGTGTAATTCAGCCGCTCGCAAAACTATCGCTACCAGCAGAGGGCTGGGAAGGGTCTGCGATTCGCATCGCATTTATCAACGCGGGCTGGCGCCAGCCTTCGGCGCCGACAATTTTCTTTGGCATCAAGACTCTGCTGGCCTTGAGCTTTCCGCTCATCACATTGGCCCTGAGTGGTGAGGGGCTTCTAGCTTCGGGTGTCGGCCGCATTCTATTCGTCCTGATCAGCGCCTCAGCAGTGGGTTACTACCTACCTAATCTCGTCTTGCGCTACAAGATTGCTGATCGCCAACGCGAGATATTCGAGTCTTTTCCAGATGCGCTTGATTTATTGATTATTTGTGTCGAGTCTGGCTTGGGTCTTGATCAAGCGATCGCAAAAGTCGCTGCCGAGATCGATATCAAGAGCAAGGTTTTGGCGCAAGAACTGCAACTCGTACTGATGGAGTTGAGAAGCGGATTCTCGAGAGAGACGGCGCTACGGCATCTGGCTTTGCGAACCGGAATCGAGGAAATCGACCTACTGGTCGCGATGATGATACAAGCCGATCGCTTCGGCACCAGCATGGGTGATTCGCTACGAGTGCATGCAGACAATTTGCGCACCAAGCGTCGGCAGCGTGCAGAAGAGGCGGCCGCCAAAATCGCAGTAAAGCTACTCATGCCGCTGATTTTCATGATTTTCCCAACGCTGATGCTGGTACTGGTTGGACCAGCAATGATACAAATTTATCGGGTTTTATTGCCGAGTTTGGGGTCAAACTGACGCAGTCTAAGGAGTCAACAGTGAAAACAAGGACGGGTATCTCGCTATCACTTTGTGGGCCACTACTATTGGGTTGCTCTATCTTCCCCAGTATGAGTAGTCTGTTTGATTCACACCCTCAGTCGCAACTACGGTTAGTGAAAAGCGCTCAGAGTGAATATGAGCGTGGTAGGCAATTACACCGTGCAGGACAGTATGTCGAAGCCAAGCAGGCTTATATCAGCGCATTGTCACTCGATCCGACACACGCCGAGGCCAAGAATGGCATCGCTGCGGTAATGGGTATCAGCGGCGATCTTGACAACGCGATTGTTCTTTTGCAGCAGTTGTCCAAAGATCATCCGGTACCACACGTGTATTCGAATCTGGCTTATGCACTTCAGTTGCGCGGTCGAGAGTGGGAGGCGCGTGACGCCCTGCAGCAGGCATTGATTATCGATCCTTCTAACGAGAGTAACCGTAGCCGATTGCAGGCAATCGATAAAAAGCTGAACGCGCCGAGCGAAACTGAACTGGTCGTCAAGACCGATTTGTTGCCCGTTATCGTTTCATCCGACAACGCGATTGAAGTGACTGGGCCATCAACCTACGCACTGCGCTACCCAATATCAGCGTCGCCATCGCTAGCGTCTCAATCAGACAAGGTATCGCAAAACAAGTCCGAAGTGAGTGTCTTGTCATCGTCTGACGTGCAGTTAAATGTTTCGGCCAAGCTTATAAATGGTGCAGCACTGTCAGTCGAGCTGGTCAATGGCAATGGCGTGAATGGTTTAGCCAAACAATTGGGTTCTTCGCTACCCGTGGACCACTGGCGCGTTGTCAGAACAGCGAATTACAAAAACTACAGCGTTGAATTGACCCGGATTGAGTACTTGCCACACCATGCCGACGATGCACGACGTTTTTCAAGCATGCTAGGTATTAGAACGAGTTTTCGGTCAAACACCGAGCAGAGAGGAACGCTGCGCATTATTCTCGGGCATGACTGCAAGAATATCGCGCAGCTGAAGGAGCGCTTGGCATCGGTTGTGCCTGCGCCAAGCTCGTGAATTTAAAGAAGGCTTATCAGCCGAGCGACACTAGCTGAGTCGCTTTCATGCGCGATGCTAGTAGTTTGCCCTTGCGTGCGCGCTTGCCGATATGGTGGGTCAGATCCGCTCCCGAAAGATTACTTTCTTGCGCTTTTCCGCTACGCTGACCAGTTCCGATCACACGCACACCTTTTTGCGTAATGGGTTCGGCTGCGAGAAGTCGTTCTTTGTCATCCAACTCCATCAGCGTCACACCACGGCCACCGGCCGATTGGGTTTTGATGTCAGCGAGCCCGAACACCAATAATCTTCCACGTTCAGATAGGCAAGCTACAGCACTCGCGTTTGCAGCGATGACGCGTGGCATCAGGGGCTCATCACCTTCATCCATCGTCATGAAGGATTTGCCACCCTTTTGTCTCGACACCATATCGCCCGCTTTGGCAGAGAATCCATACGCTGCGGTTGACGCCAGCAAGAGCGGCGTGTTGGCAGCGCCGGCAAAGTAATGCAGCAGCCGTGTGCCGGGCTCAAGCTCGACCAAGGTCGTCACTGGTACACCATCACCCCTTGCGCCCGGTAGCTGCGCGACCGCGACTGAATACACCCGACCGTTTGATCCAAACGCAAGTAGGGTATCGACCGTACGGCACTCGAAGGCAGCGTAGAGCGCATCGCCCGATTTGAAGCTGAACTGCTGCGCGTCATGACCATACCCTTGGCGGGAACGTACCCAACCTTTTTGCGAGATCACGACGGTGACCGGCTCATCGATCAGCTTTTGCTCGGCCACTGCGCGCTCGGCCACTTCGATCAAGGTGCGTCGTGCATCACCATATTGTTTTGCATCGCCTTCGATCTCTTTGACGAGCAGCTTTTTCATGGAGGCAGGCTGGTCGAGCAGATCTTGTAGTACGACACGCTCTTTACGTAGCTCAGCCAACTCTTGTTGAATCTTGATGGCTTCGAGTCGCGCTAACTGACGCAAGCGAATTTCAAGAATATCCTCGGCCTGTCGATCCGACAGCTTGAAGGCTTTCATCAGCGCCGGCTTGGGCTCGTCTGATTCACGAATAATCTTGATGACTTTATCGATATTCAGCAGGACAGCTTCGCGGCCTTCAAGAATATGAATGCGGTCATCTACCTTGCCCAGACGATGCTGTGTGCGACGGGTAACAGTATCGAACCGGAAGCCTATCCATTCACGCAGAATATCGCCCAGGCCTTTTTGCCGCGGACGACCATCGGCGCCGATCATCACCAGATTAATGGCCGCATTATTCTCGAGCGAGGTATGCGCGAGCAGCAGGTTGCTGAACTCTTCCTGATCTTGATTTTTTGACTTCGGCTCAAACACTAAGCGCACCGGTGCTTCGCGCCCGGACTCATCGCGAACCGTATCCAGTACGCCAAGGATTGTTTGCTTAGTAGCGAGTTGCTCTGGGGTGAGACCCTTCTTGCCGAGTTTGACCTTGGGGTTGGTCAGCTCTTCAATTTCTTCCAGAATTTTTTGCGCTGATGTACCTGGCGGCAGCTCGGTGACGATCAACTGCCACTGACCGCGTGCAAGATCTTCAATCTTCCAGCGCGCGCGGACTTTGATACTGCCGCGACCGGCTTGATAAATCTCGCTGATCTGCGCCGGTGGCGTGATGATCTGACCACCACCCGGAAAGTCCGGCCCGGGAATTAGCGCCATCAAGGATTCATGCGACAGCTTGGGATTCTTGATGAGTGCGACTGCAGCTTCCGCTACTTCGGTCAGATTATGCGACGGGATTTCCGTCGCGAGACCGACGGCGATACCTGAGGCACCATTCAGCAAAACGAACGGTAGTCGCGCCGGTAGCAGCTTAGGCTCTTCGCTTGAGCCATCGTAGTTCGGTACAAAATCGACCGTGCCCATGTCGATCTCATCCAGCAGTAGCTGAGAGATCGGCGTCAGTCGCGCTTCGGTGTAGCGCATCGCCGCAGCGCCATCGCCATCACGCGAGCCAAAGTTACCATGGCCATCGACTAGCGGGTAGCGCAGTGCAAAGCTCTGCGCCATACGTACCATGGCGTCATACACCGACTGGTCACCATGTGGGTGCAGCTTACCCAATACATCGCCTACGACTGCGGCTGACTTTCTCGGCTTTGCAGTTGGATCGAGTCGCAGCTGATCCATTGCGTACAAGATGCGACGCTGTACCGGCTTTTGTCCATCGCAGACATCGGGTAGCGCACGGCCTTTGACAACGGAGATCGCATAATCAAGATAAGCGCGTTCGGCAAAGGTAGCGAGTGTGAGCGATTCGCCACTATCGTCAGTGGCGGATTCGAATAGGTTGGTTTGGTCGGTCATTTTTAAGCCTTAGATATCCGCTTCCACTTCATTGCCATGCTCTTCCAGCCACGCTCGGCGGGCTGCTGCTTCACCTTTACCCATCAACATGGTGAAGCGCTGCTCGGATGCTTTCAGATCCAGCTCACCCAAGGCCACTGGTAATAAACGGCGCGTATCAGGATTCATGGTGGTTTCCCACAACTGATCTGCACTCATCTCGCCCAAGCCCTTGAAGCGTGCGATATTCCATGCGCCGTCTTTCACGCCATCTTTGCGTAGCTTGTCCTCGACCGCTTCTAATTCGCCACTATCAAGTGCATAAATCTTCTGCGCTGGCTTCTTGCCACGTGCAGGCGCGTCCACCCGATAGAGCGGTGGACGAGCGATATGGATATGGCCGTGTTCGATCAGCTTTGGGAAATGCTTGAAGAACAGTGTGAGTAGTAGTACCTGAATATGCGAGCCATCAACGTCCGCATCCGACAAGATACAGATCCGCCCGTAGCGTAGATTTGAAAGATCAGGATTATCGTTTTTACTGTGCGGATCAACACCAATCGCGACGGCGATGTCGTGAATCTCGTTATTGGCAAACAAGCGATCGCGCTCGGTTTCCCAAGCATTCAGTACCTTGCCGCGCAATGGCAGGATGGCTTGGAATTCTTTATCGCGCCCCATCTTTGCTGAGCCACCTGCAGAATCACCCTCGACTAAAAAAATCTCATTACGCGTAATGTCGGTCGATTCACAATCGGTCAGCTTCCCGGGTAACACTGCCACACCCGACGATTTTCGTTTCTCGACTTTCTGCGCTGACTTCAAACGGCTCTGCGCCTGACGGATCACCAGCTCTGCGAGCTTGCGTCCGTAGTCAACATGCTGGTTCAACCAAAGCTCAAGCGCTCCTCGTGAATAACCAGCGACCAGTCGAACCGCATCGCGTGAGTTGAGCTTTTCTTTGATCTGGCCTTGAAACTGTGGATCAAGCACTTTCGCTGATAGCACGAATGAGGTACGCGCGAACACATCTTCCGGCAGTAGCTTGACGCCCTTCGGCAATAACGAATGCAGCTCAACAAAACTCTTTACCGCACCGAACAGGCCTTCGCGCAAGCCGGATTCATGCGTGCCACCGGCAGGCGTGGGTATCAGATTGACGTAAGACTCGCGCACTACATTGCCTTCTTCCGTCCACGCGACTACCCAAGCGGCGCCTTCACCCTCGGCAAAGCCATCCGCATCGGCGCTGGCATATTGCTCACCTTCGAAGAAAGGAATCAACAGGTTGCCGCCACCGCTCTGCGAAAGCGACTCGCTCAAGTAACCGCGCAGACCTTGCTCATACAGCCAGGACTGGGTATCGCCAGTTTTAGCGTGAGTGAGTGAGACTTTGACGCCAGGTAGAAGCACCGCCTTGGAGCGCAGCAGGCGTTGTAGCTCGCCGAGCGGAATCTGCGGTGAGTCGAAATATTTGGGATTGGGCCAGACAGTGACTCGGGTCCCACCTTTTTTATCATCCTTGCCAGCGGCGCGTGACTTCAGCTTCTGTACCACGTCACCATTCGCAAATTGAAGCGTATGCACACCCTGGCCTTTGTCATCCTTGCGCCAGACGGTGATCTCAAGCTTCGACGACAGCGCGTTCGTGACCGATACACCGACACCATGCAAGCCACCGGAGAATGCATACGCGCCGCCGGAGCCTTTGTCGAATTTGCCACCGGCATGCAAACGCGTGAAAACAATTTCAACCGTTGGCACTTTCTCTTCTGGGTGCAAGCCAACTGGGATGCCACGCCCATCATCCTCGACGCTGACGCTACCGTCCGTGTTTAGTGTGACCTCAATATGCTTGCAATAGCCGCCGAGGGCTTCATCCGAAGCGTTATCGATCACTTCCTGGATGATGTGCAGCGGATTCTCCGTACGGGTGTACATACCCGGCCGTTGTTTGACGGGCTCGAGGCCTTTTAAGACGCGAATCGATGATTCGCTGTAGTCGTTTTTTTTGCTGACCATTCGATAACAGTAGTTGGATTAAGCAGAGAACTCGCCCTGTACGGGCGAACTCCGGGATTGTAATGAATTATTCGCAGATTATTTGGACAGCCATTGCATCGCCCGATCTAGGCCTTCCATCGTGATCGGGTACATGCGATCAGACATTAGCTGGCGGATGATCGTGATTGATTGCCGGTATTGCCACAAGCCCTCGGGCTCCGGGTTCAGCCAGACGTACTTGGAAAATTGTTGTGTGAAGCGCTGTATCCAGACTGCGCCGGCCTCTTCATTGTTGTACTCGACTGAGCCACCCGGCTGCACGATTTCATACGGGCTCATGGTCGCATCACCGACAAATATCAGCTTGGTATCCGCAGGATATTTGCGGATCACATCCCAGCTCGGGAAACGCTCGGCGTGCCGCCGGTGATTATGCTTCCAAAGATGATCATAGACGCAGTTGTGGAAGTAGAAGAATTCCATGTTCTTGAATTCGGACTTGGCCGCCGAGAATAGCTCTTCCACCTGTGCGATGTGGTCATCCATGGTGCCGCCGACATCCATCAGCATTAGCACCTTGACCTTGTTCTTGCGCTCGGGCTGCATCTTCAGATCGAGCCAGCCGGCATTGTTCGCGGTTGCACGGATGGTGTCGTCGAGCGCTAGTTCTTCCTCCAAGCCCTCACGTGCAAACTGTCGCAGTCGCCGCAATGCGACCTTGATATTGCGTGTACCGAGTTCGCGCTCGCTGTCATAGTCCCGGAATGCGCGCGCATCCCACACCTTGACTGCGCTGCGGTTGCCGCCCTCACCACCGATACGGATACCTTCCGGATTCACACCGCCGTTACCGAAAGGGGATGTGCCGCCTGTGCCTATCCATTTGTTACCGCCCTCATGCCGGGCTTTTTGCTCATCGAGCAGTTGTTTCAGGCGGTCCATCAGCTTGTCGTAGCCGAATTTCTCGATTTGCGCTTTTTGCTCTGGGGTCAGTTCACGCTGCAGACGTTTGATCAGCCAGTCGAGCGGTATATCTGGTGCTTTATCGAATAAGGTCTGCGCGCCGTGGAAGTAATAGCCAAAGGCCTTGTCGAATTTATCGAAGTTGGCTTCGTCTTTGACTAGCGTCGTGCGGGCGAGGTAATAAAACTCATCAATTGAAGGATTGATCACATTGTTTTCAAGGGCTTCGAGTAGCAGCAAGAATTCCTTGATCGAGACCGGAACTCGCGCGTCCTTCAGCGTGAAAAAGAAATCAATCAGCATGATGCTTGCAATATGCTCGGTAAGCTATCAGCGGTGATTGCGTGACATGAATACCAGCCGCTCGAACAAATGAATATCTTGCTCGTTTTTCAGAAGCGCACCATGCAGTGGCGGCACAACATTGTCTTTACCTTTCGATTGCAACACATCAGCGGGAATATCTTCAGCCAGTAAGAGCTTCAGCCAGTCCAGTAGTTCGGAGGTCGAGGGTTTCTTTTTCAGGCCGGGAATCTCGCGCATCTCGAAAAACGCGTGCAGTGCGGCTGCAAGAAGATCTTTCTTAATACTTGGGAAGTGCACATCGACGATCTGCTGCATCGTCTCTTTATCAGGGAATTTAATGTAATGAAAAAAGCATCGCCGCAGGAAAGCGTCGGGCAATTCTTTTTCATTATTCGAGGTAATGATCACCAGCGGACGATACTTGGCGCGTACCATCTCGCGTGTCTCGTAGACATAAAACTCCATACGGTCGATTTCACGCAGCAAATCATTCGGGAACTCGATATCTGCCTTGTCGATTTCATCAATCAATAGCACGACCGGTTGATCAGCGGTAAACGCCTGCCATAGCACACCTTTGATGATGTAGTTATGGATGTCTTTTACCCGCTCATCGCCAAGTTGCGAGTCGCGCAAGCGTGACACTGCATCATATTCATAGAGACCCTGCTGCGCTTTGGTCGTCGATTTTATGTGCCACTGCAGCAGTGGCATATCAAGCGCGGCAGCAACCTCCTCAGCCAGCATAGTCTTGCCGGTACCCGGCTCACCTTTGATGAGGAGCGGGCGCTGCAGCGTTAACGCGGCATTCACCGCCAGTTTCAGATCCTGGGTGGCGACATACTGCTCGGAGCCATCGAAGCGCTTAGGGGTAGTCATGAGTGTTCGTTCTGAGGGAGTAGGACATTGGCGAAATCATTCAGCGCTCGAGTATAAACGAGCAACGGTAAGCGCTTATTTTTCAGCGCGCTCGGCGACGAACACATTCGATATACGTTGCTCCGTCTGGCGGGGTGCCGTTACGCTGCGCAGTCCAGAGCATCTCACCGAGACATTCCATGATCTGGTGATGCGCCTGGTGCTCGCCAAGGCGCGTGGCGAGTTGCTGGAAGGCGTCGCGTATGCCGGTCGGCTGGTCAATCGAGATTTGTTCTGCGATGGAGAGGTGCATCGACAGATGTAAAAATGGGTTGGATTGTCCTTGCCCGATATCGAAATCGCTTACCTCAGCTGTTTCAGGATCGGATAGCAGACTTTCATATTCGGGATGCTGCAGCAGCCAGTCACGTGCCATGATCTCGAGCTCGGTCATTGGCGAATTCGCCTGCGTCTTGCGCCAGGTATCGCAGAAAAATCGGCGGACTTCTTCTCGGCTCGGATTAAACATCACGGATGATGAGTGACTTGCGGTGGCATAGTGCTTATATAGCCTTGCTTGGTGCAGGCGTTTTTTTACGAAATTCGCACAGATCAGCAATCACACAATTCCAGCACTGCGGTGTGCGCGCCAGGCAGGTGTAGCGGCCGTGCAGTATCAACCAGTGATGCGCATCCATCAAGAATTCAGACGGCACGAATTTCATGAGCTTTCGTTCGACGACATCCACATTCTTGCCAGGTGCAATCCCAGTGCGATTCGAGACCCGGAAGATATGCGTATCCACTGCCATTGCTGGCACACCAAACGCGGTATTCAATACAACGTTGGCAGTTTTGCGTCCGACGCCGGGTAAAGCCTGTAAGGCCTCGCGCTCGCGGGGCACTTGCCCATCATGCTGTTCCAGCAGCAAGCGGCAAGTCTCGATCACGTTTTTTGCTTTGGTTTTATAAAGACCGATGGTTTGAATGTATGGAATCAAGCCATCGACATCCAGTGCATAGATAGATGCAGGTGTATTCGCGACCGGGTAGAGCTTGCGCGTCGCCTTGTTGACGGACACATCCGTCGCCTGTGCAGACAAGATGACAGCAATCAGTAGCTCAAAGGGCGTGGTGTATTCAAGCTCAGTCGTGGGGTGCGGATTCGCCTCACGCAGTCGCTCAAATATTTGGCGGCGTTTGTCGGCATTCATGGCTTTTTTGGTGGGGGCACTGCAGGTGCCATTGCTTTTTGTTTGCTCGCGCGCTCAATCGCCGCTTGAATAATGGCGCGTTTGCGTTCTTTCTCTGCGAGCTCTGTCTCTGTTTGTGCGTTCGAAGCATCCACTTCGGCGAGCTTGGCAAGCGCCTTGGCTGCCAAGCGCGCATCGTTTTCTTGTTTCTCGCGCTGCAGGCGTACTGTGCGCGCATCGTGCCGCACGCGTGCCGCATCTGCATCTGATGGCGACCATGCGGCCCAACCGGTTCTGCCCGGTGTCGCGGTTTGCATATCAATGCAATCGACAGGGCAGGGCGGTACACATAAATCACAGCCAGTACATAACGACGTGATCACGGTGTGCATTTGCTTGGCCGCGCCGACGATGGCATCCACCGGACAGGCCTGGATGCACAGTGTGCACCCAATACATGCGCTCTCGTCGATTACCGCAACCGGCCGCTCGCGTTCAGCACCATGCACAGGATTGAGTGGAATGACGGGTTTGCCCAGCAATGCGGCGATGCGCGCTACGCCCTCAGCACCGCCAGGCGGGCACTGGTTATAGCTTGCGCTGCCGGCAGCGATCGCTTCTGCATAGGGGCGACAAGCGGGATAGCCGCACTTGGTGCACTGCGTTTGCGGCAGCAGATCTTCGATACGATCGGCGAGTGTCTTGGGTGAGTCGGACATAGCCCAACATTATCCGACATTTGGCCTTATCAAGAGGCGAGGCAGACAGCCACCCTGGTGGGTGGCTGCTGCAGGAATCTTGGGATTAGTCAGCGTGGCCGCGGATGAACTCGCCGATACGCGGGGCGATCATTTCGCGCCAGCGCCTTCCGGAAAAAATCCCGTAATGCCCGCATTTCGGTGCGGTGTAGTGCTGCTTCTTCTGCTTGGGTATGCCGCTGCACAACTCGTGCGCTGCGCGAGTCTGACCGGGGCCGGAGATATCGTCCAGTTCCCCCTCAATCGTTAACAGTGCAACCTGTTTGATATCTTGAGGCTTGACCAGCTTGCCCTCAACTTCCCAGGTACCGAGCGGTAGGGCATGGTCCTGAAACACTGTCTTGATAGTCTCAAGATAGTACTCTGCAGGCATATCAAGCACGGCGTTGTACTCGTCGTAAAACTTCCGATGCTCCTCTGCGGATTCGTTATCACCTTCACGCAGATGCAAGTAAAACTCCCAGTGACTTTGCGCATGTCGGCGCGGGTTCATCGCAACGAATCCGGCATGCTGCAAGAAACCGGGATAGACGCGGCGGCCGTAACCAGGGTAGTTCGGTGGCACGCTGTAGATCACGTTATTCTCGAACCAGTTGTAAGCCTTGTTGGTCGCGAGATCATTCACCGCAGTAGGCGAGGCGCGTGGATCGATGGGGCCGCCCATCATGATCATGGTTTTCGGTAGCACCGGTTCTTTGGCACTGGACATCAGTGAAATTGCGGCCAGGACCGGAACGGTTGGCTGGCACACCGAGATGACATTCAGGTCTTTACCCAGCAGACGAATGAACTCCTGCACATAGTAAACATAGTCATGCAAGTGGAAGGGGCCAAGCTCAATTGGCACCATGCGTGCATCTGTCCAGTCGGTGATGTAGACATCATATTCAGTCAGCAGGGTGCGCACGGTATCACGCAGCAGTGTGGCGTGATGACCGGATAGCGGCGCTACCACCAGTACCTTGGGCTGCTGAAGATTTTTCAGCTGGGGCGCATGACGGTCTTTACGGAAGTGCAGCAGCTTGCAGAAAGGCTTTTCCAGCACCACGTCTTCAATGATCGCCGTGCGCATACCGTTCACTTCCGTGTGGTGGATGCCAAAGGCTGGCTTTTCATACTCCTTGCCTAGCCTGAACATCAGCTCGTAGCCCGCGGCGATACGCTGCGCAAACGGCGTGTGCGCGAATGGCGAAACCGGGTTGGTAAAGAGTTTTGACGACGCCTCGGCCCACTGCACAAGGGGGCTGAGCAACGTCTTATGCATTTCGTGCAGTTGGTAGAGCATGGTGACCCTCAATCAAAACGCTCGCATTGTGTCGCTGCCGCAGGATTTCTGCAATGCAGCAATGGCAACGCGAGCATGCGTAACCGCAAATTACCCAAGTACCGAAAGCGTTTTATTGAGGTACACGCTCTTGCAGGTTGGTTTGAATCGACTAGTGCGCCACTCTTTCCGCAATGTAACACAGCTAAATTGCCCATCAGACAAAAAGCTTAAAAATTCAACAACATAGTGAGTGCTCACGTTGCCCAGAAAGTCTATTTTTTATTGTCTTGGACAGCGGTAATCCCATGATTGCATCGCGAAAAACAGGGGATTCAGCGCCGATAGGGTTCGCGCAGCACCGCGCGAACCCATTGGGTGTTTCTGCTCGACATGACGAGTCGTGATAATCTCCGCGCCCATGTCATTCCAGCTCATCCGCCGCCGATACCTTTCTGTCTTGCTGTTGCTGGCGCTGCTACTGCAGACGCTGCTGCCGGCATTGGGCGGTGCGACGGCCGAGGCCTCGGATCGCTGGATCGAGGTTTGCGCCAGCTCAGGGGTGAAGTGGGTCAAGCTTGATCAAGGCTCACCTGCTCAGCAACACAGTGCAGCGGACCACTGCGTACTTTGCGCGGCCACCGGCGCAGTACCGGAATTTGATGTTCAACGCTATCTAACGGCCCTTGCGGCCACTACCTACCTAGTCCCAAAGCGGGTTGACGCCTTCGGCGTGTTCCCCGGTCATGCACAGCGCTCACGCGCGCCGCCGTTATAAATCCTCTTCCGTTGCGTCAGCAAGCTACTTAACGCGAACAGCGTTCTGCTGAGTTCGCTCTGCAATCGTCTTTAGCTAGACAAACGCAATCTAGCCAGTGCTGCTGGACCAAGCGCTTTCAGCGAGCGTACTGCTGAAGCCTTCTATTCTCTGCGTTGCACGCGTCGACGATTCGAACACGAATTGGATTTTAAAAATGGACAAACCAAAAACAGATAAGTTGACTGCGTCGGGATGGAGCACTATTGCTCTGGCTGTCGCTAGTCTTTCATCTATTTGCTCTGCAAGTACCCTCGATGAAGTTGTTGTTACTGGATCTAGAGAGGGGACTGAAATAAGAAATACTCCCGCCACTATTCACAAAGTGACGGAGAAAGAGCTCACTCGTGAAAAACCTATATTTTTTGGCGAGGTCGTAAATCGCATACCAGGGGTATACGTCAATAATCTTGGGGCAGAGCAGCATATGGCCAGTATCCGCCAGCCGATTTCTACTCAGGGGGTTTACCTTTATTTGGAGGACGGTATACCAGTTCGCCCAGCTGGGCTTTTTAATCACAACCAAGTTTATGAAATCAACACGGCGGGTATCGGCGGAATTGAGGTAATTAAGGGACCCACTTCCTCTTTGTACGGTAGCTATGCTACTGGCGGTCTGATGAATTTTTTGACCAAAGCGCCATCACAAGAGTTTGAGGCTAGCGTAAGCGGCCAGATTAGCGATCGCGGCTACAAGCGCGCAGACTTTGGCATTTCCGGAACCTCTAAGTCTGGGGAGCAGGCTTACCGACTATCAGGGTACAGCTTTGATCAAAGCAACGGTTGGGCAAGGCACAGTGATTCTTCCAAGCACGCGTTTACGTTTAGACATGACAGCGATTTAGGTTCGAATCGGGTGCTCAAGACAATTGTGACGCATACAGATCTGTACTCCCAAATGGGCGGGAGCGTAACCCAAAGTGACTGGATCAGCGGCCAGATCGGAAATAGCCCACAAACATTTACCTTTCGCGACGTAAAAGCCACACGACTTGTTTCTTCCTTGGAGGCAGGGTTGAATCAGGGCGGACTTACGACATTTACTGCCTTTTACAGAAACAACGAGACAAATCAAATTCCAAGCTTTCTGACACGTCCAAACGGAATGGGTCGAACCTTAGACCAGTCGTTTCAGACCCTGGGCCTTGACGTCCGCCATCGACAAATAATCGGCGAGAGTGGCTCAAAAATCACGACAGGATTAATGTTTGACCAAGGATCGATGCGTGGGAATGAAAAGAACTACACATTCCAAATAGTCGGAGGCCGGTATGTCAACAGGAGTGACTTTACTAGCGTTGAGCGTGATTACAAAACCGCATTTTATAATGCTGCTGTTTATTCCCAAGCCGATATCGTTCTATCGCCTGGTTTGACCAGCGTGATTGGCGGTCGTTACGATTTCATCAACTACGACTACACAAGGCTTGCAGCACAAGCTAACCTAGGGGTTCCGTCCGGTACGACAAGCTATGATGGATTTAGTCCAAAGCTGGGTTTGGTGTTCTCGCCAGACTCATCAGTCAGCTACTATGCAAATCTAAGCTCTGGGTTTGCTCCTCCCGAAATCTCAACAAGATATGGAGGATCTACACCCGGGACAATTGCTAAGGCCACCACCTTCAGTAAAGAGGTTGGTGTTCGGAGGAATGTCTGGGATGGACGTTTAACATGGGATTTTGCTCTCTATGAGTTAGACATGAAAAATGCAGTCTACTCCAACGAACGCTCAACAAATTACAATTCCGACTCTCAAATTCGCGGCACAGAGTTTGGTATTGGGTTTAATGTCAATAAACAATTGGATATTTTTACCTCTCTTTCGTTTACCGATCAAAAAGTTGCTTCCGCACAGAGAAATGGTGCATCCAGAAACTTTGCAGGGAAATTTCTGCGTTACGCGCCTCAAGGATTAGGGAATATTCAAGCCCGATATAGCTTTGCTGAGAAAACAAGTTTGTCCATTGAGGCGCAATATGTGAGTTCTTACTTTATGGATGAAGCGAACTCTGTGGAGTACAAGGGGCATACGTTATTCAATGCGCGTTTTACACACTCAGAAGGCCCGTTGGAATATTGGATTTCCGCTAGAAACATAACAAATGAAAAATATGCCGAATTTGCCACGGTAGTCGAGACTCCTCAGGGAGTCCGCACCAATTCCTACAACCCCGGCGCTCCTCGTACCATCTTGGCCGGCATACGATATAACTTCGGGGGGAAATGAACATGAGCGCTCATCCGGAGATTATTTCGACCACTTCAACATTAGCCGAAACTCAAAAAACAAGACAATTACGCCTGTATGCAATCAAGCTTCATCAATGGCTGGCGATTTTTGGCGGTGTAGCCTTATTGCTCTGGGGCCTGTCAGGCCTTTTGCATCCGCTGATGACCACATTTGGGCGTCAGCAGGAGACCTTTCTTCCTCCACAACGCAAGTTAGATCTGCAGGCCATTCATCCTGTCAACCAAACATTAACCCGAGCTGGTGTTCACAGCGCGTCAGCAGTAAAAGTCATTGTGGGAGAAAAAGAAAATCTCCTGCAGGTGACTGAAATGCAAGATACGCCACGTCGGTATTTTGACCTCAAGACGGGTGAAGAGCTAATTGGACACGATCAGTCTCACGCTATTTATCTTGCCCGTCACTATATGAATCTTTCGGGCGAGGCAGTACGGAAGGTGGAGATGCTCACTGCATTTACTCCTGAGTACCCTGCGGTTAATCGGCTACTGCCTGTTTATCGAATCGAGTTTGATCGAGCTGATGGGCTTGTCACCTATGTTTACACCGAGACTAATGCACTTGCTAGTGTTACCGATACCTGGAAAAGCTCTTTGCAACAGATTTTTCAGTGGGTACACACATGGAGCTGGATGCCTGAGCAGGCGGAATGGCTGCGTGTTCTGCTGATTGGTTGCTTGATTGCTTCTATCGTCTTGATGTCTTTCTCTGGAGTCATGATGCTGATCATGATTCGTCGAGCCAATCGGGCGCCAGGGATTCGTGGATGGCATCGAGTTGCTGGCTATGCGCTCGCTTTGCCAGTTTTTGCATTTTCTTCGAGTGGATTGTTTCATTTGATTCAATATGGATGGGACCAGCCAGTCCGGCATTTAAAGCTTTCACCTGCGGTGGATTTTTCAGTAAGTACCTTCCCGGTTCACAATCAGTGGCGTGATATCTCACAGGGGCTCAATGTGAATGGGCTTTCTCTTGTCCAGACTGATAAAGGGGAGTCGTTATACCGACTTTCGTTGGCAGCGGTGCGGAACAATGCACCGGTGTCTAGCGAGGCGATTCGCAACGCTCGCTTTGATGGCGTGGGCCGTACTGGGCCGGCGCTATACCTGAATGCGGTTGATGGAAGCGTTTGGGCCCCAGGCGATAGAGAGCTTGCAATGCAGCTGGGCGAGCGCTTCACCGGCGCGCCTCGCGAGGCGATTCGAAACGTCTCGCTGGTGACTAGATTCGGACCAAGCTATGACTTCCGGAATAAGCGTTTACCGGTTTGGCAGATTGACTACAAAGCGCCAGTGAACGCTACTATTTTCGTTGACACAGCGAGTGGTGTCTTGGCTGACGTAACCAAAGATTCCGCGAAGCCTGAGCGCTTTAGCTTTAGTTTTCTTCACAAGTGGAACTTTTTGTTCCCTCTCGGCCGTAATGTTCAAAACTTTGTTGTGTCTACGGCGGTAATCTTAATCCTCGTTTTCGTTGCTGCGTTAGGATTGCAAATGTACTTTCGGCGACGGCTTAGCAGCCCTCGCGACAAGATGTCATGAAAAGAAAACGGACTTGGATCCTGCTCGGGTCGGCATTGATTGTGTCAGCACTTGCTTTAGGAGCTTGGTGGTTGTTCGCCAAGCAGCCCCAGAGCGATTCTGCGGTTGAGGCTAATGAAAACTGTCATTAGGTCATCTCGCCTGGCCAAATGCTTTAACACCAAATTAGATGAACTAAGGGATCCATGAATTTCCTGTTCTGAAGTTGGTAGTGACAACCCAATCCAGCACTTTGTTTAACAGCAGAAGAAAACAAGGCACCCGTAGGTGCCTTGTCGTTAATTCGCTGATCTATCTTCAGTCAAACACCGGCGACTCCACGCCCAGCACCTTGTGCAGCTTCGGTGAGGTGGTGGTGTACTGCATGTGGATTTTCTTGTCCGGGAAAATATACGGCGCGGCACCGAAAGCGGCTAATGCAGCTTCGTGGAAGCCCGACAGGATGAGTTTCTTTTTGCCGGGGTAGGTGTTGATATCGCCGACCGCAAAAATGCCAGGCACATTGGTTTCAAACTTCTCGGTGTCGACCACCAACTGCTTGCGCTCGATATCAAGACCCCATTCGGCGATCGGACCGAGCTTGGGCGACAGGCCGAAGAACACTAGCAAATCATCCAGCGGTAAGCGGCGGGTGACGCCATCTGCTCCGGTGACCTTGATCTCGGTGAGGGTGTCGTTAGCTTCTTCGAAGCCGGTGACTTGGCCAATGAGAAGCTGCATTTCGAATTGCTCGCAAAGGTCCCGCATTTTTGCGACCGAGGCAGGCGCAGCACGGAATTCCTCACGGCGATGAACCATGATGACGGACTCGGCCTTGCCATGCAGGTTGAGCGCCCAGTCGAGCGCGGAATCACCGCCGCCACAGATCACGATATTGCGGCCTTCGAAACGTGCTGGGTCCTTGACCCTGTAAAACAGTTGTTTGTTCTCGAATTTGTCGATGCCATCCACCTTGATGGTGCGAGGCTGAAATGAGCCAACGCCGGCAGCGATGAAAATCGTCTTGGTGATGAACTTCGTGCCGGTGGAAGTCTCGAGATCAAAACGACCATCTTCACGCTTTTGAACCAGCGTGACTTCCTGCCCGAGATGGAATTCGGCACCAAACGGTGCGATCTGTTTCAACAGGCTATCGGTCAGTTCCTGACCGGTACAGATCGGGACCGCCGGGATGTCATAGATCGGTTTGTCTGGGTACAGTTCGACGCACTGGCCACCGACGGCGGTCAGCGAGTCAATCACATGCGCTTTAATTTCCAACAGGCCGAGTTCAAAAACTTGAAACAGACCAACCGGACCAGCGCCGACGATCACGGCATCGGTTTCAATAGGGGCGTGGACAGAAGTATTCATGAGGATCAAAAGTCACTGGCGGACCGGCACGGGTCCGGGTGCTGAGCGCCTGCGCAGAGCAGGCGCGTTTAGGTTGAACAGTTCAGCGCTCGAGGTACTGGAGCTTTTCTTTGACGTCTTTCCAATCGTCCGCGTCAGCCAGTGCGCTTTTGGATTTGGTGATTGAGGGCCATTTACGGGCCAATTCAACGTTCAATTTAATGAACTGCTGTTGATCGGCCGGCACGTCTTCTTCCGCATAAATTGCGTTCACAGGGCATTCGGCGACACAGACGGCGCAGTCGATACACTCATCAGGCTCAATCGTCAGGAAGTTCGGGCCTTCCCGGAAGCAGTCCACCGGGCAGACATCGACACAATCCGTGTAGCGGCAGCGGATGCAGGATTCGGTTACAACGTGGGTCATGAGGCGCGTCCTATCAGTTCGTCGAGCGCAAGTCGCAAAGCCTTGTATTTTAAGGCAAGTAAGCTCAGCCCACAAACCGGGCTTAGATGTTTTCTGAATATGCTAATACTCTAAGTCGAGTATATCGGGCGCTGCTTAGGTGCTTATCTAGTCGCTATTCCGGTGTCATTGAGTCGACATTCAGTCCGCATTCCGGCGCAACAGCCGCGAATACCCGTTGAATTATTTATGAAAATCGCCCGCTCGGTAGAAGGGGCATCATGGACACATCGGCCGCGCGTAACGCGATTTTCCAGCGCATCCGGCAGGTGCAGGGGCGACCTCAGCAGGTTGCCGACGCTGAAAATCAGCAGGTGCAGCAGTATCTAGCCCAGCATGTTCCCGACGCTGAAAATCAGCAGGTGCAGCAGTATCTAGCCCAGCATGTTCCCGGCCCACATCTGGATCTTTGCAGTGACTTGGTCGGACGCTTTTGTCAGCAGGCCGAGCGCACGTCGCAAACCCTCGACCGGGTTATCTCAGCCGAGCACGTGCCTGCGGCCGTGGCCCCTACCGGGTTCATGTCATCTTGATCGACAGTTAATCAGTACTGCAGCACGCCGCTGACTGCTTGAGGTAGTAGCACGGCGCGCTCTGCGGCTTGACGATCGATTGCGATCAGACGCCGAGTAACTCGACATCAAATATCAGTGTGGCATGCGGCGGAATTACGCCACCGGCGCCCTGAGGGCCGTAGCCGAGCGAGGAGGGGATCACCAAGCGACGCTTGCCGCCGACCTTCATGCCTTGCACGCCTTGATCCCAACCTTGAATCACATGGCCAGCACCCAATGAAAACTCGAAAGGCTCATCACGGTCGACGCTTGAATCAAATTTTTCGCCCTCGCTGCCATCGGGCTGCTGCAGCCATCCGGTGTAGTGCACGCTGACATAGTGACCAGCAGTTGCCTCGTCACCCTCGCCGACGACTAAATCTTCATATTGCAGTCCGCTTGATGTCATGGTCATGGACATGCTGATCTCCTTTGTTGGTTTACGTGAGCCGCATTCTATCAGCCGAGTACTCCTATAATTCGATCAGGCAGTAGTCTGGATCCACCTAAACAATCTCTTTCTAGAAATGACTCATCATGGCATTTGGCATCATCATCATTGGCGATGAAATTCTTTCCGGCCGTCGCAGCGACAAGCATCTGGCAAAGATGATTGAGTTGCTCGGCGAGCGTGGCCTATCGCTCGAGTGGGCGGAATACATTGGCGATGATCCGCAGCGCATCACCGCGACCTTGCGGCGTACGCTGGCCACGGATGATATTGTGTTCTGCTGCGGTGGCATTGGTGCGACACCGGATGATCACACCCGTCAGTGCGCGGCGGACGCTATCGGCGCGCCTTTGCAGCTGCACGCCGAGGCCAAAGCGCTGATACAGCAGCGCATTGTCGAGATGGCGGAGAAGGATCCTATAAAAGCCGATCTCCACTCCGTAGAAAACCAGCACCGGCTCAAGATGGGTGAGTTTCCTTCTGGTGCAGAGATTATCCCGAACGCATTCAACAGGATTCCCGGGTTCTCATTACAAGGTACGAATGGTGGTAAGCACTACTTCGTGCCTGGGTTTCCGGTGATGGCCGAACCCATGATGAAGTGGGCACTCGATACCCATCATTCGCATCTGTTTCACGCCGTAAAGCATCTCGAGAAAGCAGTGATTGTGATCGATGGTATCGAGTCAGCGCTAACCCCCTTGATGGAAGCGATCGAACTTGAGTTCGCGAGTGTGAAGGTATTCAGCTTGCCGAGTGTGGCGGAGAACGGCAAGCGGCGCCATATCGAACTTGGCGTCAAGGGCGATCCAGAGTCTGTCGAGCTTGCGTATGTGCGTATGCTGGAGGGGCTTGAGGCGCTTCACCAGAATTACGTCGTCGACTGAACGCCGCTTACTGAAACATCGCTGAATAAAACATCGATAAGTTAAACATCGCCTACAGCTTTGGTAGCCCTTGTAGGGCGATGCGCATTGTTTAGAGGTTTTGCATTACCTTTTTTGGAGATGGCATCACGTGGATGCGTATTACAGCGACTGCTTTGTGCTGCCACTGCCCGCGGGACATCGCTTCCCGATGGCCAAGTACCGCATGTTGCGCGATTTGGCAGTCGCCCAGATACCTACGCTTCAATGTCATGAAGCGCCTAGCACCAGTGATGGTGTACTCGCGCTTGCGCATCATCCGCATTACATCCACCGAGTCACCAGCGGTGCCTTGTCATCTGATGAGCAACGCGCCATCGGCTTTCCTTGGTCCGAGGCGATGGTCGAGCGGTCGCGCCGTTCGTCCGGCGCCACCATTGCGGCATGCCGCTCAGCATTGCAGCATGGCGTTTCTGTGAATCTAGCGGGCGGTACGCATCACGCACACGCCGACTTTGGGCAAGGGTTTTGTGTATTCAATGATGCCGCCATCGCGGCACGTTTGATGCAGGCCGAGCGACGCGTTACGCGCGTCGCCATCGTAGACCTTGACGTGCATCAGGGAGATGGTACGGCGTCGATACTTGCCAATGACGATGCGATCTTCACGCTGTCTATGCACGGGGAAAATAACTACCCCTTCGCCAAGGCCCGTAGTGATCTGGATATCGCGCTACCTGATGGTACTGATGATCTGCACTACCTTGCGCAGCTGGACCTTGCGCTAGAAATGCTGTTTGCACGCTTTGATCCACAATTGATTATCTATTTGGCGGGTGCTGATCCGTATGAAGGTGACCGTCTGGGTCGGCTGGCGCTGACGATGGATGGATTAGCCCAGCGTGACCGCGCGGTACTCGATGCAGCTAAAGCGCGTGGCTTGCCAACGGCGATTGCTATGGCTGGTGGTTATGGGCACAGCATCGATGAAACGGTGGCGATTCATTTACAAACACTGCGCATCGCAAGCGAATACCTGATTGCGCAGCCCGCAAGCTTAATGGAGTGATGCCATTACAATAATGGCTTACCTGAATTTTTACTCTAAATTGATAGCGTTCGAGTTTATGTTGGATGCTGTCGAAATCGCCCACCGACGCGATGGCAATCTCGTCGTTTCTGAATGCGCAAACTACCAAGCGAATAACCATGATTCAGACATCTACCCAAAAAACTGTCGACGAAGTGATTCGTTCGCGTCATTCGATTCGCGCTTTTTTGCCGACACCGGTAGCGCAAGAAGATATCGAGGCCATCCTGGAGGTCGCAGCACGTGCGCCTTCAGGCTCGAATACACAACCATGGCGCGTGTACGTAGTGACGGGGGCAGCGCGTGATCGGCTCGCGCAAAACATTGTTGAGGCCTATCTCGACCCAACGCAGAATGCCGCGCACACCGAGGAATATCCGTATTACCCCAGACAGTGGGTGTCGCCTTATATCGAGCGCCGCCGAAAGGTGGGTTGGGATTTATACGCCCTGCTGGGCCTAACGCGTGACAATAAATCGGGTATGCAGGCCCAGCACGCGCGTAACTTTGCTTTCTTTGATGCGCCGGTCGGCCTTATTTTCACCATCGACCGCGTGATGGATCAGGGCTCCTGGCTGGATTACGGCATGTTCTTGCAAACGCTGATGATCGCAGCCCGCGCCCGCGGGCTTGATACCTGTCCGCAGGCAGCATTCACGCAGTTTCATCGGCTGATCAGCGAAACCTTGGCGATCCCGGCCGAGCAGCAGGTGGTGTGCGGAATGGCGCTCGGTTACGCCGATCCGGCCAAGGCCGAAAATAGTCTGATGACCGAGCGCGCAACCGTTGCTGAATTTGCTACTTTTATGGACTGACACTTTCGCGGCTAAAATCCTTTAGGTGTAATAGGGCGTAATAAAGCCGTTTAATTAGCGCTTATAAGCCCCTAATTTACTTGCCTATTTTTACGAATTTGCTAAACTGCAAGCCTCTTTTCGTACCAAATCGGGGTTAGAAATGCGTGTTTTTTCGCTAAAAGTGCTGCTGTTGACGCTGGTTGCGGCAGTCGCGCTGCCTGTGTCTCATGCGGCTTCATCCCCGAAGCGGCCCCCGAATGCCGAGGCCAAAAAGAAAGTGGTGCAGGCACGTGGTGCCAATGCCAAGCGTAATCCCCGAGAAACCCGAGAGGCCCGCGAGCATCGTAGACGTCAGCTGGCGCTGGACGGCGGCGGCGTGCAGAAGCTCGGTGGCAAGCGCAGAGGTGGTTATCAAAAAGTCGCGTTTGCCTCCGCGCTGGCAGGGGTGCCGCCAGTACTGACTGCGGGTGACCTTGCCGGGCTCAACCTAACGCCGGATCCCTTGGCGCTAAGTTCAAACGTCGCGCTGGTGATGGATCAAACCACCAATGAAGTCTTGTTCGAGAAAAACGCGACCATCCCTTTGCCGATTGCCTCGATCACTAAGCTGATGACGAGTCTGGTGGTGGTCGAAGCAGGGCAAGATCTGGATGAGCTGTTGACCGTGACCGAAGAGGATGTCGACCGCGAGAAATTTACCCACTCGCGTCTACGCGTTGGCGCACAGCTCTCGCGCGCGAATATGCTGCATATCGCCTTGATGAGCTCGGAGAACCGCGCCGCTGCTGCACTGGGTCGTAATTACCCGGGTGGTATCCGTGCCTTTGTTGCTGCCATGAACACCCGCGCGCGAGAACTCAGCATGGATAGCTCGCAGTTCAGCGATTCCACCGGCTTGAACAGCTCGAACGTATCCAGCGCGCGTGATCTCGCAAAACTCGTGGTTGCCGCTTACCAGCACCCGCTGATTCGTCAGTACTCAACCGATAGCCGTTACGCGGTTGATCCGGGCGGTCGCACGCTGGAATACCGCAACTCCAATGGCCTGATCGAGAGCTCCGATTGGGAGATCGGTCTGCAGAAGACCGGGTATATCTCTGAGGCGGGTCGCTGCCTCGTGATGCATGTTCATGTGTCGGGCCGTCCGTTCGTGATGATTTTCCTCGACTCCAAGAGCAAGCAGGCCCGCTTGGCAGACGCCAGTCGTATTCGCAAATGGCTGGAATCGCGCGGGGCTTCGGTAGTGTCCGAACGTCGCTCAAGCCGCAGCTAACTCTGGCTAATTGCTGTCAATTGGCAGCGTAAAACAAAAAAGCGACCCATCTGGTCGCTTTTTTCTTAGTACTTCTGCCCGGATCAGACGCTCTCGATTGCCTGATATCCGAGCACATCCGAGATGCTGCTCGCGGTAGCGATCAGATCATCCAGCCACTCGTCTTGCAGACGATCGACGGGGGCGGAGATCGACAAGCCAGCAACCAATCGCCCGGAATCGTCGCGGATGCCGGCTGCCATACAGCGCACACCGAGTTCAAGTTCTTCATTGTCACGCGCATAGCCACGCGCGCGGACCAGAGATAGCTCGCGCTCCAGCTTGGCCAAATCGGTAATCGAGTTTTTGTTATGCCCGGCAAGACCGGTGCGGGTCGCGTAGGCGCGCACGGCCTTGGCGTCGTCCACCGACAAGAATAATTTGCCCGTTGAGGTCAGGTGCAGTGGAGCCCGGCCACCAATGGCGCGCACCACCTGCATTCCCGATCGCTCTGAGAACGCGCGGTCGATATAAACAATCTCGTCACCCTGGCGCACCGAGAGGTTAACCGTCTGCTGGGTTTTGCGATGGAGCGCCTGCATCCAGGGCAGAGCGGCTTCACGAACATTGAGTCGGCTTTTGACGATATTCCCCAACTCCAGCAATCGCATCCCGAGGCGGTAGCTGCCAGGCTCGGTCCGGTCGACGAAGCGTTTCGCGACCATGTCATTTAGGATGCGATGGGCGGTCGAGGGGTGTAAACCTGTAGCGCTCGACAGGTCTTTTAGGCTGACCGGATCGGAGTGGTCAGCTAAGACGTCGAGCAGCGTGATCATGCGCTCGATGACCTGGATCGAGGTTTTGTCACTGCCGGGGCTGGGATCGGATTTCATGGTGGGTTGATGTAATGCCGAATTACTTTATATCACAATGTGAAACGGTATTTCAAGTTTGGCCGCTATTCGATCAATCCTTGGACCCCAACGAATTTATTTCATCACCCCGCGCTGTTCTATTAATGACCGAGGCATCAGATAATTCGCGTTGTCAAAAAATGCAAGCTCGCTAGGGCAAAATGCGTATCAGATTGATAGTGACCTGTTTGGTCGACGTGATGCGTGCGAAGATCGGGTTGTCTGCGATCAAGTTACTGGAGGCCGCAGGTTATGAGGTGGTGGTGCCGGAGGCGCAAACTTGCTGCGGGTAACCCGCTTATAGTGCGGGCTATGCCAGCACCTTCCGTCAAAAATTTCCGCGAGATTTATCGTGATCATCAGCGTTCCTGAATTATGTCTGACACCGAACAACCGGTAAGCCAATTCAAGAGCAAGAGCGGGCTGCGGCGTGTGTTCGCCGCCTTCTTTTACTCGCTGGATGGATTTCGCGCAGCGTGGCGGCACGAGCATGCATTTCGACAGGAGTTGATGATCGCCGTGCCCGGCATCATTGTGGCCTTGCTCTTGCCAGTGGGTCGTCTTGAGAAACTCGCACTGATCGCTTCGCTGGTGCTGGTGCTGGTTGTCGAGTTACTGAATTCCGCCATTGAGGCGGTGGTCGATCGGGTTTCGCTTGATCGGCATTCGCTGTCGAAAAATGCCAAAGACCTTGGTAGCGCAGCGGTGATGCTGTCCTTTGTACTGGCCTTGGGGACCTGGGGCGTAGTGCTTTACCCCTTGTTCGCAAGCTGAATTCAGTACGCTCATTTCACTCCGCACTCGACTCACCCAGCAGTGGGTCGAACCTCAATCATGTCACCCCGGTGCATGCCGGGGTCCAGTGAGTTCATCGACCACAGCGATTGCCGCGTTTACATCCCGGGATTGGTGAACTCCAGATGTACTTCATTGACTGCACGCACCACATCGTCGGATAACTTCACCGCATACGCATCGATGTTCTCTTTCAATTGCTGCAGCGTTGTTGCACCAATGATGGTCGAGGCAACGAACGAGCGGCTATAGCACCAAGCCAGTGCGAGTTGCGTCACGCTCATGCCATTATCCGCAGCGATTTTCATGTACCGGCGAGTTGCTTCTATCACGCGAGGACGTGTATAGCGCGGGCTCCAGTTCGGCGGGAAAATCGTCAGCCGTCCATGCGCTTTCGGATCGGTGATGTACTTGCCTGTTAGCTGCCCAAAGGCGAGCGGGCTGTAGGCGAGCAGGCCGACATTCTCGCGGAAACAAGCCTCATCCGTGCCGCCTTCGAACTGCCGATTCGCCAGGTGATACGCATTTTGAATCGAGACAATACGTGGCAGACCTGCGTGTTGCGAGACGCTGCAGAATTTTGAAACGCCCCACGCGCTTTCATTCGATACGCCGATATGGCGAATCTTGCCTTCGTCGATCATGTCTTTCAGTGCAGCCAGCGTTTCCTCGATCGGGATATGTGCTCTCTCTCGCTGCGGGTCAAAAAACAGCTGACCAAAAATCGGCGCATTGCGGCTTGGCCAGTGTAACTGGTAGAGATCGATGTAATCAGTTTGCAAGCGACGTAGGCTGTCTTCAACAGCGGCGCGAATATTTTTTCGATCAAAGTTATTCTGACCATCACGTATCCAGCTCGCCATGGTCGAAGGCCCCGCGATCTTGGTCGCCAGCACGACCTTCTGACGATTCCCTGCCTGCTTTAACCAGCTACCAATGAAGCGCTCGGTAGTGCCCTGAGTTTCGGCACGCGGCATCACCGGGTACATCTCTGCGGTGTCAATGAAATTGATACCGCGCTCCAGCGAATAGTCGAGTTGCTGGTGCGCCTCGGCCTCAGTATTTTGCTCGCCGAAGGTCATGGTACCGAGGCAGATTTTTGATACATGCAGATCGCTCTCTCCTAGTCTTGTCGTGTCCATGCTTGTCTCCGTTATTAACAAGTTATTGTTTTATGGCGACCGAGGTCAATGCCTGTACGCACTCGCTGACCAGCGCAGGGCCACGGTAGATCAGGCCGGTATACAACTGCACCAGACTCGCCCCGGCAAGGGCTTTGGCTTTGGCATCCGCGCCACTCAAGATCCCACCGACGCCAATGATTGGGATCGTATCGCCCAACTGCGCGCGTAATGCGCTAATCACGCGATTCGATAGCGGTAGCACCGGCGCTCCTGAAAGACCGCCGGCTTCATCGGCATGCGCCAAACCTTGAACGGCGTCGCGTGTAGTGGTGGTATTGGTCGCAATCACAGCATCGATCTGATGCTGCAGTAGTGAATCAGCAATGGTTGTGATCTGTTCAGTGTCGAGGTCGGGTGCAATCTTCAGCGCGATCGGTACGTAACGCCCATGACGGTCGGCCAATGAGCGCTGTGCTTGTTTCAGTGCAGACAGCAGCGCACCAAGCTCTGAAGCCTGCTGTAATTGACGCAGATTCTTGGTGTTGGGCGATGAGATGTTGACGGTGACATAGTCGGCGAAGGGGTAGACTTTTTCTAGACAGGTCAGGTAGTCGTCGGTCGCGCGTTCAATCGGCGTGTCCGCATTTTTTCCGATATTCAAGCCCAGTACGCCTTGCTTGTCCTGATAAAAGCGTGACGCTTGCACATTGCGGACAAAGGCATCGACGCCACCGTTGTTGAAGCCCATGCGATTGATCAGCGCATTCGCCTGCGGCAGGCGAAACATGCGTGGTGTAGCATTTCCGGGTTGCGCGCGTGGCGTGACAGTACCGATTTCAATGAAGCCGAAGCCCAGCGATGCCAAGCCATCAATACAGGCCCCATCTTTATCCAACCCTGCCGCGAGGCCGACGGGATTCGGAAAGCGTATACCCATTACGGTACGCGGATCAGACGCGGGTTTTGGCAACCACTGCGTAAGCCCGAGCCTTGCACAAGCGCTTAGCGTGGATAGAGTGACGTCGTGTGCTGACTCGGGATCAAGCGAGAAAAGCAGCGGGCGGGCGAGTGCGTAGAGCGGGGAGGCAGACACAGTATGAGCTTGGCGGAATCAACTTGTGGATTGTAACCGCGCGCTCTGATCAGGCCTCGAGGGGCCCCCAATTGCCGCGACGCAGTGCCTCGATCGGCCGGAAATTTACCTTGTATCGCATCTTGTCGCTGTCCGAGATCCAATAGCCAAGGTAGAGGTAGGGCATCTTCAGTTGACGCGCCTGATCAATTTGCCAAAGCACGTTGTACGTGCCATAGCTCGCTTGCTCGTCAGGATCGTAGAAGGTGTAAACCGATGACAGTCCATCGTCCAGTACATCAATGATGCTCACAATCCTTAGTGTGCCATCGGGGTCGCGGAACTCGACCAGGCGCGTGTTGACCTTACTCTGCAACAGGAACTGCGCATACTGATCGCGGCTATCCTGATCCATGCCGCCGCCTGCATGCCGGACTGATTGGTAACGCAAGTAAAGTTCGTAATGCTCATGCACATACGCCAGTCGAGAGACTGAAGTAACCAGCCCAGAATGCTTTTGCCAGGCGCGCCGTTGGCTGCGACTCGGTATAAAACGGTCGACATTCACGCGTACCGGTGTGCAGGCTTGACACCCGTCGCAGTAGGGGCGGTAGGTGAAGATGCCACTGCGGCGAAAGCCATTTTTCACGAGCTCGGCATAGACATCAGCATTGATCAGATGCGATGGCGTGGCTACTTGCGAGCGTGCCTGCCGGTTTTCCAGATAGCTGCATGGGTAGGGTGCAGTAGCGTAGAACTGCAGGGTCGAGAACGGCAGATCCTTTAAATGGGTCATGCGCTCGAATTTACACTAAGAATCCATCGCGCAGCAGCCGGGGCTGCCAAACCGCGATCGGTGCTTGTTCAACCGCAGACCGAATCTCGGCTAAAAATGCGCTGCGTGGGATCGGCTTTGCGCCCAGCGTCTCCAGATGAGCGGTCTGCTGCTGACAGTCGATCATCTTGACGCCCTCTGCGCGCAGGAAGTGGACCAGGTAGGCCAGCACAGTCTTGGAGGCATCTCGTCTGCTAGCAAACATCGACTCTCCGAAGAACATTTTGCCGATGCAAATGCCATAGGCACCACCCACCAGCTGGCCTTCGTACCATAGCTCAGCAGAATGTGCGTAGCCCTGACGATGCAAGGCGGTGTACGAATCGATGATCTCGGGAGTGATCCAGGTGCCTGCGCCATCACTTCGTGGCTGTGCACATTGGGTAATCACGTCGGTGAAGGCGCTATCGAAGCGGACCATCCACGGCCCACCACTGACCATGCTGCGATCAACTGCTTTCAAGGTCTTGCGCAGACTGTGAGATATATGGAAGTCATCGGTACGCAGCACCATGCGTGGGTCGGTGCTCCACCAGAGAATGGGTTGCGGCTCGGAGTACCAAGGAAAAATGCCCAGTCGATAAGCGTCGATCAGCCTTGAAGGGGATAAATCGCCACCCGCCGCCAGCAGCCCCGGGGCGCCTTCGCGCTCGGTAAGTGCAGTTTCCGGATCGGGAAACGGGGTGTCCAAGTCTAGCCAGGGTAGGCGCATGCTCACCAATTCAGATCGAAAAACGCACAATTACTGTGCAAGACATGCGTGGTCAGATGGGGATGCTTGTGCATACCTAATAAATTCAAACACTTATGATTTGATTTAGTTTGCCCCAAAAGGGAACGGATATTGCTTTTAGGCAGAGCTTTTTCGATATCTGCACTCAAAAGGGGAGAGTCATGGATGCATTCCGCAGTGGCGCGGACACACTGTTTATCTTGCTTGGCGCGATCATGATCCTGGCGATGCACGCCGGCTTCGCGTTTCTCGAGCTGGGGACGGTGCGCAAAAAGAACCAGGTGAATGCCTTGGTAAAAATCCTGGTTGATTTCGCGGTATCGACCATTGCCTATTTTTTTATCGGCTACGGCATTGCTTACGGCGTACATTTTTTTGATAGTGCCGAGGTGCTCGCCCAGAAAAGCGGCTTCGAGCTGGTGAAGTTTTTCTTCCTGCTGACCTTCGCTGCGGCGATTCCCGCCATTATCTCGGGCGGCATTGCCGAGCGCGCTCGCTTTCATCCCCAGCTTGCCGCAACCGCGCTGCTGGTCGGTTTGGTCTACCCACTGTTCGAAGGTATCGCTTGGAATCAGCGCTTTGGCATACAGGCCTGGCTGGAGGCAAGCTACGGGGCGGCGTTTCATGACTTCGCGGGTTCGATTGTTGTGCATGCGGTTGGTGGTTGGGCGGCACTGCCAGCGATATTACTGCTAGGTCCGCGTCATGGTCGCTATACCAAAGACGGCAATGTAGCGGCACACCCGCCATCGAGTATTCCTTTTCTCGCGCTCGGTGCTTGGATATTGGCCGTGGGCTGGTTTGGTTTCAATGTCATGAGCGCGCAAACACTTGATAAGGTCAACGGCTTGGTGGCGATGAACTCACTGATGGCGATGGTTGGCGGTACCTTGGTCGCCGTGTTAATCGGCAAGAACGACCCTGGCTTCGCCTATAACGGGCCGCTGGCTGGCTTGGTGGCCGTATGCGCCGGGTCGGATTTGATGCATCCACTGGGCGCATTAGCGACCGGTGCTATTGCGGGCGCTATCTTTGTCTGGATGTTCACGCTAACCCAGAACCGCTGGAAGATTGATGATGTCCTCGGTGTCTGGCCATTACATGGTTTGTGTGGCGCCTGGGGTGGCATTGCCGCAGGTATTTTTGGGCAGCAGGCTTTGGGTGGCCTGGGCGGTATCTCGATAGTCTCGCAACTGATTGGCACCGTGCTGGGCATCGTGATCGCCGTGCTGGGCGGTTGGGTGATTTACGGCACGCTGAAAATGATGGTTGGTATTCGGCTTGATCGTGAAGAGGAGTACGAGGGCGCCGACTTATCTATTCACAAGATCACAGCAACCCCGGAGCGCGAGGTCAGCTGGTAGTTAGTTGATCGTCAGCGGATGGTCAGCGGGGCGCTCGGCGGTGAGTCGTCGTTGAGCGCCAAGGCATTTTAGTCATGAATACGCTTGCGAATATCCAGCGTATGCAGAGCGACCGGCTTGCCCTCGATCAGGATGCTGAGGTCTGCGAAGAATCGTTGCAAAGTATGCGAGACAGTGGGGAAAGCGAGGTCCTCCCAAGGGATCTCGCTCTCGCTGAATAGCCGGCACTCGAGACTCTCGATACCAGCGCTGAAATCAAGATCAAGTAGTCGCGCCTGGTAAAACAAATGAACCTGATGAACATGCGGCACGTTCAGCAGCGCGAACAAACCGAGCAACTCGACACGCGCGCCCGCTTCTTCGTGTGTTTCTCTTTCTGCTGCTTCTTCGGTCGTTTCGTTGTTCTCCATGAAGCCAGCCGGTAGTGTCCAGTAACCGCGTCGCGGTTCAATTGCACGCCTGCATAGCAGTACCTGACGTTCTGGCTGCCAACACGGAATGGTGCCAACAACCATTTTCGGGTTTTGGTAGTGAATCGTGCCGCAGTCTGCGCAGACATGGCGTAGACGGTTATCGTCTGCAGGAATGACGAGCGCGACCGGCTGTCCGCAGTCGGAACAGAAGTGCATCGGCTTTAGAGAAGGATCGGTGGCGAGCATGAGCAGTAACAAGGAGCGCGTTGAGTGTAACACCGGGTATTGTCGTGACATAAGCGATCGAGCTTGCGCCGGTTCTTGAATTGCACTAGACTCCGGCCTCTCAGACGCGGGGTGGAGCAGTCTGGCAGCTCGTCGGGCTCATAACCCGAAGGTCACAGGTTCAAATCCTGTCCCCGCAACCAAATTCCGAAGGCTCGGTCTTGTCAGAGCCGGGCCTTTCCGCTGAAACGACGATGCATACGCGGGCAATGACAACCGCGATGAACTGCCCTATAATCCGCGCCAGTCGCGGTTGGCTCTGATAGATCTCGTGATCTTCAGCCTTGATGTAACCGCTAGTCTCACCGGCACACAAATGCCTGCGGCCCCAGAAAAAACCAATAAGCTGGCCTCGGGCTTGCCAGTACCAAGTCAAATCGTGTTTCGCCTGCGGCGCATTGAATGCGGGCATTGATCTTTGGCAGCTCACTGCAACCAAACAGCATCACCAGAATCGTAGATGAATACAGCTGAGGCGAAGAGAGTCCTCGAAACCGCGCTGCTTTGCGCGCATGAGGCTCTGACGGTCAATGACCTGAGAAAACTATTTACTGTCACTGAGGGCGAGGAACCTACGCTTGAGGCTGACGCGATCAAGGAAATACTGACCGAGTTGCAGCAGGACTGGTCGGAGCGCGGGATCGAGCTGGTGCCGTTATCCACCGGCTGGCGTTTTCAGAGCCGCCCCGAGATGAAGGTATTCCTTGACCGCCTAAACCCGGAGAAGCCGCCCAAGTACACACGTGCAACCCTCGAGACACTTGCGATCATTGCCTATCGGCAGCCAGTCACGCGTGGCGATATTGAAGAAATTCGTGGTGTTGCAGTGAACTCGCAAACCATCAAGCTGTTGGAGGATCGTGGCTGGGTTGACGCTATCGGTCACCGTGATGTGCCCGGTCGTCCCGCACTATTGGCGACTACCAAGCAGTTCCTCGATGACCTTGGCCTGTCGTCGCTGGAAGAATTACCGCCCCTGCAGCAGATGGGGCAAGAGCAATTGCCCGGCGGCCCAGAAAACGCCGCACAAGCCATGGAACAGAACCTTCAAGCCAGCCTGGAACAGGCCTCGATCGATTTCCCGCTGGACGACAGCGGCGAGCAAGGCGAGTCGCTAGCGGTCACTGTGGCGCAAGCAGATGCCGAACAATCCCAGTCGGAACCAAACGATGACAGCTCAAGTACCCCCTGATTCACCCCCGCCAGGTGCGGATGCCGATCTGGCTGAACCGCAGCCCAAAGCCGCCGACGGCGCAGTATCAGAAGAGCGTTCTGCAGATAATAAAAACCAAAGACGCGGTGTGCGCGGTCCTCGCGCGATGCGACGGTCGCGAACCCAAGACCGTGGACCAGAAGGCGCCCCAGAAAGTAATCCGAATCAGCCGCCACGCGACCCGCGACGCGGCAAGCAGCATGGAAAGCGCGGTCCGCAAGGGCAAAACGGTCAGCAAGGTCAGTATCTTCAAGCTGGTCAGCACGGGCAGCACGAGCGCCAACATCAAAGTCGTCACAAGTCATCTCAGTCGGGCCCAAGGCCGCCGCATCGTGGCAAGGTCATGGGTGATCCTGACGCCGCATTCAGCTTTGTCACCTCAGAGACGTTCGACCAGATTGCAGCAGCAGGTGACGATGCTGCGCAGCGCGCACGTCAAACCAAGCCGGTCCGGCGCGATCTGACGGCGGATGATGATGCGCCGAAGCTGCACAAGGTATTGGCAGAGGCTGGTCTGGGCTCGCGCCGCGATATGGAAGAGTTGATCATCGCCGGTCGCGTTTCTGTGAATGGCGAACCTGCTCATATCGGACAGCGCATTCTGCCCACCGACCAAGTACGCATCAATGGCAAGCCAGTACAACGAAAGGTCAGCACCAAACCACCTCGGGTACTGATGTATCACAAGCCTGCTGGCGAGATCGTCAGCACCAGCGATCCCGAGGGCCGCGCCAGTGTTTTTGACGGCCTGCCGTCGATCAAGATTGGTAAGTGGCTGGCAGTTGGTCGACTCGATTTCAATACCGAAGGTTTACTGTTGTTCACGACCTCGGGTGATCTCGCCAACAAATTGATGCATCCGCGCTATGGCATCGAGCGCGAATATGCAGTGCGGACGCTGGGTGAGTTGGAAGAAGGTATGCGCCAGAAGTTACTCTCGGGTGTTGAACTCGACGATGGTCTCGCTAGCTTCAACAAGATCGCCGATGGCGGTGGTGAGGGTGTCAATAAGTGGTATCGGGTAACGATCTCTGAAGGTCGTAACCGCGAGGTGCGCCGTATGTTCGAGGCGATTGGGCTGACGGTATCGCGCCTAATTCGTACGCGCTACGGTGCAATGAGCCTGCCGAGCAGCTTGAAGCGTGGTCGTTGGGAGGAGTTAGACGAACATGCCGTGCGCGGCCTGATGGCCGCCAATGGTTTAGAGCGCGGCAAGCCGGCTCAAAAAGGCAAGGGCAGGCCTCACGGCCCACGCGATGGCAATGTCGCTCACGGCCCACGCGATGGCAATGTCGCTCACGGCCCACGCGATGGCAATGTCGCTCACGGCCAACGCGACGGCAACACGGGTTTTGGCAACAAGCGTCCGCAAAAGCCACGTCAACCTGACCCACTACAAACCGCGCTCGGTTTCCCGAGCAGCGGCCAAGCTGGCAGAGGGCAGCGTCGAGGAAATGGGAATAGCAACGGTAATGGCAATACATCCGGGCAGTGGGGCGCAGACCGTTTTGGGGTGGGCTCTGGCATGGGGCAGCGCCGCCGCCGCGGCTGAAATTCCATTTTTGACAAGCGTTTTTGCGTTGCAGCGGGCTGATGGTTCGAATATAATCAGGGACTTACTTGAACCGGAGCCCGCGCTTCGGTCATTTCCTCCCGGCTCGCATTGCGAACACCCGGGTCGAAACACAAAAAGATGGGCTGTTGCCCATTTTTTTTTTGACGAATCGATCAGCATCACCGATCAAAATTTTCGCGGGCGGTAGGTATTGTGTTGGCCCGCTGTGCAGGGAGTGGAGTGTGTTGCTTTACCCGCTGGTCGAGATGACCGTCACCGGATTGGGCTACGAACTGGTCGATATCGAGCAAGGAGCGCGCGGTCTGCTGCGCGTGTTTATCGATACTTTGCCGGAGCACGGGCGACCAGTTACGGTCGAAGACTGTGAGAAGGTCACGCACCAGTTGCTGCATGTATTGACCGTCGAGAACGTGAACTACGAGCGGCTCGAAGTGTCTTCGCCGGGACTGGATCGACCTTTGAAGAAATTGGCAGATTATGCGCGCTTCGCGGGTCAGGAGGCGGTAGTGAAGTTGCGGATGGCGATGCCCGGGGCAGCTAACCGCAAATCGTTTCAAGGCGTATTGCATGCACCTGAGGGTGAGACTTTGAAGCTCGAATTTGAGGGAACAGAAGGGCCGGCGATGCTGGAGTTTTCGTTGGCAGAAGTGGACAAGGCACGCTTGGTGCCAAAAGTGGATTTCAGGAGCCGTAAATGAGTCGCGAAATTTTGTTGCTGGTCGATGCACTCGCGCGTGAGAAAAACGTCGACAAGGAAGTCGTATTCGGTGCGCTTGAGCAGGCATTGGCACAGGCTACCCGCAAGCGCTACGAAGGCGAGGTCGATATTCGAGTGTCGGTTGATCGCGACACGGGCGAGTTCGAATCTTTCCGCCGCTGGCATGTGGTGCCTGATGAGGCGGGTCTGCAGTTGCCCGACCAAGAGATTTTGTTGTTTGAAGCCAAAGAGCAGATCGACGACATCGAGGTCGACGATTACATCGAAGAACCTATCGAGTCCGTCGAGTTTGGCCGCCGTTTCGCGCAGGACACCAAGCAGGTTGTGCTGCAGCGCATTCGCGATGCTGAGCGCGAGCAAATCCTGGCGGATTTTTTGGCGCGTGGTGATGCGCTGGTGACTGGCTCCATCAAGCGTATGGAGCGTGGCGATGCGATTGTCGAGTCTGGCAAGATCGAAGCACGCTTGCCACGTGACCAGATGATCCCGAAAGAAAATCTACGTATCGGCGATCGTGTGCGCGCTTACATCCTGCGCATTGATCGTAATGCGCGTGGACCACAGGTCATCCTGTCACGTACCGCACCCGAATTCATCATGAAACTGTTCGAGCTTGAAGTGCCTGAGATCGAGCAAGGACTGTTGCAGATCAAATCCGCGGCGCGTGATCCTGGCGTGCGCGCCAAAATCGCGGTGTACACCGAAGACAAGCGTATCGATCCCATCGGTACTTGTGTCGGTATGCGTGGCTCACGCGTGCAGAGCGTGACCGGTGAATTGGGTGGCGAACGCGTCGATATCGTCTTGTGGTCCGATGATCCGGCGCAATTCGTGATCGGTGCATTGGCACCGGCGAATGTCTCGTCGATCATGGTGGATGAAGAGAAGCATGCGATGGACGTCGTGGTCGACGAAGAAAATCTCGCGATCGCAATTGGCCGCGGCGGTCAGAATGTTCGTCTGGCGAGTGAGTTGACTGGCTGGCAGATCAATATCATGACCGCAGAAGAGTCTGCTGATAAAGCAGCCTCCGAGACGGCGGTCATTCGCGGCTTGTTCATGGATAAGCTGGATGTCGACGAAGAAGTCGCCGATATCCTCGCGCAAGAAGGTTTCTCGACGCTGGAAGAGATTGCCTATGTGCCAATCCAGGAAATGCTCGAGATCGATGCCTTCGATGAAGACACCGTCAATGAGTTGCGTAATCGCGCTCGCGATGCGCTCGTCACGGAAGCAATTGCCTCTGAAGAAGGACTGGAGGGCATGGAGGAAGCATTAGTCAACCTCGAGGGCATGGATCGCGTCACCGCCGGCAAGCTTGGCTTGGTGGGTGTGAAAACTCTCGAACAGTTTTCAAATCTGGCTTACGACGAATTCGGTGCGATTCTTGCGCTGTCTGCCGAACGTGCACGTGAGTTGATTGAAGGTGAATTCAAGGATGTCACCGACGAAGAAATGCGGCTGATCGATGCGAAATATGACGATCGTGCGAAAGCATTACAGGCGCATGTATGGGGACTTGCCGAGAGCAAGTAAGCAGACCGTAGACCCCCGGTCCAGCGTCACAAGAAAAGAGGATTGAATGGCGAGTAACAACGTAGCCCAGTTTGCCACCGAGCTGAAAATGCCGGCAGATTTGCTGCTCAAGCAGCTGCGCGATGCGGGTGTCGAAAAGCAATCGACCGAGGATGCACTGTCCAAAGAAGATAAGGACAAGCTTCTCGGTCATTTGCGCAAGGTGCATGGCGCCACCGGCGATGGCGAAAAGAAGAAGATCACGCTGACGCGCAAAGAGACCACCGAAATCAAGCAGGCTGACTCCAGCGGCAAATCGCGCACGATCCAAGTCGAGGTTCGTAAAAAGCGTACATTCGTTAAACGCGATGAGGTCGCGCCAGCAGCGCCGCCCGCACCGGTCATCGATGAAGCCGAGCAGGAGCGCCGTAACGAAGAGTCACGTCGTCAATCAGAGTTAATCGCGCGTCAGGAAGCGGAGTTGCGCGAGAAGCAGCAGCAGCTTGAGCGACTCGAGGCAGAACGTATCGCCGCGCAGGCAAGCGAGGCCGAACAGATTCAAGAGGCGATTGCCGCAGGCGCAGATGCCAAGGCTGAACTGGCCAAGCGTGAGAAAGAGGCAGCTGATAGAGTCGCTGCTGCCGAGGAGGCACGTAAAGTCGTTGCTGATGAAGTCGCGCAGATCAAGGCGATGATGTCGCAGCCACGCAAGATCGTCAAAGCACCAGAACCGCCGCCAGCAGCAGCGCGTGCGGAAGGTACGCTACGTCGCCCCGCTACCACGCCTGCGAAACCCGGCGAGAAGGCCGGCGAGAAGAAGCCCGGTGAAAAGAAATCGATCAAGTCGGCCAATGTGTCTTCGACTTGGCAAGACGAGAAAAAGCGTACCGGTGGTCTGAAAACGCGCGGTTCCCCGACAGGCGGTCGTGATGGTTGGCGTTCCGGTCCGCGTGGTCGTCGTCAATCGCAGCAAGACGATCGCGAGTCGAATTTCCAGCAGCCGACAGAAGCTATCGTGCGTGAAGTCCACGTGCCGGAAACCATTACCGTTGCTGAGCTTGCTCACAAGATGGCAGTCAAGGCGGCCGAGGTCATCAAGCAGTTGATGAAACTCGGTCAGATGGTCACCATCAACCAGGTGCTTGATCAAGAGACCGCGATGATCGTGGTTGAAGAAATGGGCCACGTTGCGCATGCAGCTAAGCTGGATGATCCGGAAGCGCTGCTGGACATCGGTGCTGTGACTGTTGATGCCGAGTTGCTGCCACGCGCGCCTGTTGTTACGGTGATGGGTCACGTCGATCATGGCAAGACCTCGCTGCTCGACTATATTCGTCGCGCCAAAGTGGCTGCAGGCGAAGCGGGTGGGATTACTCAGCACATTGGTGCTTACCATGTCGAGACACCGCGCGGCATGATTACCTTCCTCGATACGCCGGGTCACGAAGCGTTTACCGCCATGCGTGCACGCGGCGCAAAAGCAACCGACATCGTCATTCTGGTGGTTGCTGCCGACGACGGCGTGATGCCGCAGACCAAAGAGGCGATTGCACACGCACGTGCAGCAGGTGTGCCGCTGGTGGTGGCGATCAATAAGATCGATAAGCCAGGCGCCAACGCAGAGCGTGTGACGCAAGAGTTGATTGCCGAGCAAGTCGTACCAGAAGCCTATGGTGGTGAGTCACCCTTTATTCCGGTATCCGCCAAGACAGGTGAAGGTATTGATACCTTGCTAGAAAACGTATTGCTGCAAGCCGAGGTATTGGAATTGACATCAGCGGTGGAAGCACCGGCCAAGGGTCTGGTCATCGAAGCCAAGCTCGACAAGGGTCGTGGTCCGGTGGCGACCATCATGGTACAGAGCGGTACGCTGAAACGTGGCGATATCATCCTCGCGGGTTCGTCCTATGGCCGTGTGCGTGCCATGCTGGATGAGAATGGTAAGCCGATCAATGAAGCCGGCCCATCCATCCCGGTTGAGATTCAAGGTTTGACCGAAGTCCCAGCCGCTGGCGAAGAGGCAATGGTGCTTGGGGATGAGCGTAAGGCACGCGAGATTGCGCTGTTCAGGCAGGGTAAGTACCGCGACGTCAAGCTGGCCAAGCAGCAGGCAGCGAAACTCGAGAACATGTTCGAGCAGATGGCTGAGGGCGAAGTCAAGAACCTGGCGCTCATCATCAAAGCCGATGTACAAGGTTCGCAAGAAGCGCTGGTCGCCTCGCTGCAAAAACTGTCTACTACCGAGGTACGAGTACAAGTCGTCCATGCTGCGGTGGGTGGTATCAGCGAATCCGATGTCAACCTGGCGTTGGCATCCAAAGCAGTCATCATCGGCTTCAATGTGCGTGCTGATGCTTCAGCGCGCAAGCTGGCTGAAACCTCGGGTATCGATATCCGCTACTACAACATCATTTACGACGTGATCGACGAGATCAAGGCGGCGATGGGTGGCATGCTGACACCAGAGAAGCGCGAACTGGCCTTGGGCTTGGTCGAGATTCGTCAGGTATTCCATGTCAGCAAAGTGGGCGCGATCGCAGGTTGCTATGTGCTGGATGGCATGGTCAAGCGAGGTTCACATGTTCGACTGCTGCGTGACAACGTCGTGATCTGGACGGGTGAACTCGATTCGCTCAAGCGCTTCAAAGATGACGTCAAAGAGGTGAAGTCGGGCTTCGAGTGCGGTTTGTCGTTGAAGAACTTCAATGACATCAAAGAAGGCGATCAGCTCGAGGTCTTTGAGGTTCAGGAAGTCGCTCGTACTCTGCAGTAATAAGCAATGGACCTCGGCCTATGCCGGGGTCCTCCATATTTCGTAGCCTCAATGGCCAAACACAGTAAATCCATCCCCGGCCGTAGCCAGCGCGTCGCTGACCAAATCCAGAAAGATGTGGCTGAGCTGATTGCCATGGAGGTGAAAGACCCGCGGGTTGGTATGGTGACGCTGACCGAGGTGCAGCTCACCCCTGACTACGCGCATGCGAAGATTTTTTTCACCACGCTGATCGATGATCCGGTAGCGGTGAAAAAAACCTTGGATGGTTTGCACAAAGCATCGGGGTTCCTGCGTGCGCAGCTCGGACGTCGTTTGCACATTCACACCCTCCCGGAGCTGCACTTTGTGCATGACACAGCGCCTTCGCGTGGCGCCGCAATTTCCAAGCTGATCGACGAGGCGAACGCGACCCGCGCCACAGACGCAGACGACTAACTAGTCTCCACTCACGAAGCTTATGACACAGCCGGGAAAACGCAAACGCGTGCCGGTGCATGGTGTTTTACTACTTGATAAGCCCGTCGGCATGAGTAGTACTCAGGCACTCGCAAAAGCAAAATGGCTGCTGAATGCGCAGAAGGCGGGTCACACCGGTACGCTCGATCCGTTTGCCACCGGTTTGCTGCCGCTCTGCTTTGGCGAGGCGACCAAGTTCGCTCAGGATTTGCTCGATGCGGACAAGACGTATGAGACCAAAGTCCATCTCGGCATCAAGACCAGTACCGGCGATACTGAAGGCGAAGTCCTTGAGCGCAGACCAGTCGATGTCACGCTCACGCAGATCGAATCCATCCTTGAGAAATTTCGTGGCCCGATTAGTCAGGTACCGCCGATGCATTCTGCATTGAAGCGTGACGGCAAGCCACTCTATGAATATGCACGTGCTGGTATTACGTTGGAGCGCGAAGCGCGTAGTGTAACTGTCTACAAACTCGAACTGCTAGCCTACGACGCGCCGATGCTGCGGCTGCGTGTCGCTTGCAGCAAGGGGACTTACATTCGGGTGCTGGGAGAGGATATCGGTGCTGCCATAGGTTGTGGCGCACACTTGTCCATGCTTCGTCGAATAGAGATCGGTGGGCTGGACATTTCAAGTGCGCTGACCCTCGATCAGCTTGCTGAGCATCCCGACGCTGAACGAAACAGTTGTCTGCAACCGGTTGACAGCTTGCTATCAAGTTTCCCGGCGCTCGTATTGGACGATGCTTTGGCGAGCCGATTTCGGCAGGGGCAGCGTATCGCGCTCGACCGCGCTGGCGTCGTCCCGCCCTGCGAATCTGGTAGGGTTCGTGTCTACCAGGCACCGCACTGTCTGCTCGGTACGGCGCAGCTTTCCGACGGCACCGTGCTGGCGCCTGAGCGTTTACTGGCCGATATTGCAAGCCATTGAAATTTCAAGGAGTTTTCAGAGTCTGGCGTCCCTAGCATGTTAAAATCGTGGGTTTCTTAATCGCTGTTTATCAAGCTGCCCGCCCATGACCACGACCCAACGCGCCCTGCGCAACATCGCCATCATTGCCCACGTCGACCACGGAAAAACCACGCTGGTGGACCAACTGCTGCGGCAGTCCGGCACCTTCCGTGAAAACCAGCAGGTAGACACTCGCGTGATGGACTCGAACGATCTCGAGAAAGAGCGCGGCATCACTATTCTCGCGAAAAACTGCGCGGTTGAATACGAAGGTACCCACGTCAACATCGTCGATACCCCTGGCCACGCCGACTTTGGCGGTGAGGTTGAGCGTGTGCTGTCGATGGTGGATTCGGTACTGCTGCTAGTCGATGCGGTGGAAGGCCCAATGCCCCAAACTCGCTTCGTGACTCGCAAAGCGCTCGCGCTTGGCCTGAAGCCGATCGTTGTTGTGAACAAGATCGATCGCCCGGGTGCGCGTCCGGAATGGGTGATTAATGCGACCTTCGAATTGTTTGACAAGCTGGGTGCGACCGAAGAGCAGCTCGACTTCCCGGTGGTATTCGCTTCGGCGCTGAATGGTTACGCCAGCTTGGATTCTGAAGTGCGTGAAGGCGACATGAAGCCGCTGTTCGATGCCATCTTGAAGCACGTGCCGGTGCGCGATGATGACTTTGACGGTCCGTTGCAGTTGCAAATTTCGTCGCTCGATTATTCGTCGTATGTTGGCAAGATCGGTATCGGCCGTATCAGCCGCGGCCGCGTCAAGTCGCTGCAGGATGTGCTGATACTGAATGGTCCGGATTCAACGCCGATCAAGGGACGAATCAATCAGGTGCTGAAGTTCAAGGGTCTGGAGCGCGAGATCGTGTCAGAGGCGATGGGCGGCGACATCGTACTGATCAACGGTATCGAAGACATCGGTATCGGTTCAACCGTGTGTGCGGTTGACACGCCAGACGCGTTACCGATGCTGACCGTGGATGAGCCAACACTCACAATGAATTTCATGGTGAACACTTCGCCGCTGGCGGGCCGCGAAGGTAAGTTCGTCACCAGCCGCCAGTTGCGCGAACGACTCGAGCGCGAGCTGAAAGCGAATGTCGCGCTACGTGTTGCGCCGACCGACGACGACACGATTTTTGAAGTATCGGGTCGAGGTGAATTGCATCTGACCATTCTGCTTGAGAACATGCGTCGCGAGGGCTATGAGCTTGCTGTGTCGCGTCCACGTGTTGTGTTCAAAATGGTCGATGGCGTTCGCCACGAGCCCTTCGAGAACCTCACTGTCGATGTCGAGGAAGTGCATCAGGGCGGCGTAATGGAAGAACTCGGGCGTCGTCGCGGCGAGTTGCAGGACATGCAGCCGGATGGCAAGGGGCGGGTGCGACTTGAATATCGTATGCCTGCACGTGGTCTAATTGGCTTCCAAGGTGAGTTCATGACGCTGACCCGCGGCACCGGTCTCATGAGTCACGTGTTTGATGTTTATGCGCCGGCCGATACCAAGGGTGAGCTGGCCGGTCGCCGCAACGGCGTGCTGATCTCCCAAGACGATGGTGCGGCGGTTGCTTACGCACTGTGGAAGCTGCAGGATCGCGGTCGTATGTTCGTCAGCCATAACGACCCAGTGTATGAGGGCATGATCATCGGCATCCATTCGCGTGACAATGATCTCGTCGTCAACCCGATCAAGGGTAAACAACTCACCAACGTGCGTGCGTCAGGTACGGATGAAGCGGTCCGTTTGGTGCCGCCGATCGACCTTACGCTAGAGTATGCGGTCGAGTTTATCGATGATGATGAGCTGGTTGAGATCACACCGAAAAGTATTCGTCTACGCAAGCGCTTCCTGAAAGAGCATGAGCGTAAACGGGCTTCTCGCGAGGAAGCGGCGTAAGAGCTTTTAAATAGTCGCTGGTTTGGATGGGGTGCCTCGCTGTCACGTACTTACTTCGACTCCCCTTAGCCAGCGCACGTTACGCGATACTTCTTTTGTGAAACGCTAGTTTCCCCAGCGGTTACCCTACAAGGTGCTCGTGGGCGTCACTTCGCATTTCTCCTTCGGGTGATTAGCAAGCCGATAGAATTCCGCATGTTCCGTTCGTAACGCCCACTGTGAACACTAGAGCAAGCCTTCCACCGCGCCGTGTTTCGGTCGCGCCTATGATGGACTGGACCGACCGGCACTGTCGGTATTTCCATCGTCAGATCACGCGCCATACCTGGCTTTACACCGAGATGGTTACTACCGGTTCAGTGATCTATGGCGACGCCGCGCGTCAGCTTGACTTTAATCGGGAAGAGCAGCCGGTGGCACTTCAGCTGGGTGGTAGCGAGCCGGGTGATCTAGCCAAGTGCGCCAAGCTGGGGCAGCAATGGGGCTATGATGAAATCAATCTGAACTGTGGCTGCCCATCCGAGCGGGTCGTGCGGGGTGCGTTTGGTGCCTGTTTAATGGCGGAGCCCAAACTAGTCGCGGATTGCGTCAAGGCGATGTGCGATGCTGCGGATATTGACGTCAGCGTGAAGCATCGAATCGGTCTTGATGATGTGTCGTCGTATGCGTTTGTGCGCGACTTTGTTGGTACCGTTGCCGAGGCTGGTTGCAAGACCTTTATTGCTCACGCGCGTAATGCAATCCTGAAAGGTCTGTCGCCAAAAGAGAATCGTGAAATCCCACCACTGAAGTACGACTTCGTTTATCAGCTGAAGCGAGACTTTCCCGAGCTTGAGATCATCATCAATGGTGGTATCCGTTCGGTAGAAGAAATAGACGAGCATCTCAAGCATCTCGACGGCGTGATGATTGGTCGTGAGGCTTACCATAATCCTTGGCTACTATCTGCATTTGATGAGCGCTACTATGGCGACGTGCCCCAGCCGAAATCTCGGCTACAGGTTGTCGAGGCAATGCTGCCTTACATCGAGGCTCAGGTGGCGACCGGTGGTCCACGCATGAACTCCATCGTTCGGCATATGCTTGGTCTGATGAGTGGCCTTCGCGGCGCTCGCCTGTTTCGTCAGCAGATGTCAGATGCAAAAGTCTTGGCCTGCGGCGATGCAAACTTGCTGTTACAAGCAGCTCTCGCTTTACCGTCTGCTGCCTAAGACCGTCATTCAGCACAAACTACCCTCTGCTCAGCGAAAATCCTGGATCCCGGCCTCAGCCGGGATGACGATGGAGATGTCAGTAGCAAGAGAATTGCCATGCAGCCTGCGGCGGCATGACGATGATGAGGCTCACGGAACTATTGATGCCCGCCAAATCCACGCGAGGATTTGGAATTTTTGTACTCCAAGCGATTAAGCCATGACAGCAAGGAGACCTTCCCATGAGCACGATTCAAATTGACACAGCCAGAACGATCTCGAACCGGAGTACGACTTTATCGGAGTCGAACTTCAAGCGACCACTGTTATCCTCAATTCGCTGGAGTGCAGTGATTGCTGGTGTTGCGGTGGGTATATCAGTACAGCTACTCCTAACGCTACTCGGTATTGCCAGTGGCTTGTCGATGACGAGCGTGCAGGAAGGTGAAGTTCCCGGGGCGGCAACCTTGATCTGGGCTGGAATTGCATTGCTTCTGTCGGGATTTATTGGCGCCTATGTGACCGGCTATATGTGCGGACTGAAGCGTCGAACGGATGGCATGTTGCACGGCGTGGTGTCATGGTCGGTCACTACGCTGCTTTTCGTGATGCTGGCGACATCAGCGGGTGGGTCGTTGCTATCCGGCGTATTCTCTGGCGTGGGTTCAACATCGAATGCGATTGCGCAGGGTGGTACTGCAGGCGTACTGCGCGCGTTGATCAATAACGAGATTGGGGGCGAGGTCAGTAATGAATCAATCCGCATATTGCAGCAGCAGCTTGCGAACGGACAGCGCGATCAGGCGATCGAGTACATGGGCGCTAATTTGGGTCTGAGACGCGATCAGGCTGCGGCTATCGTTGACCAGACCTTTATTTTGTCGGGCTCGGCGGAGCGGGCATCAGTACAGGGTAGGGAGGCGGCCGATCGCGCGATCAGGAACGCAAGCCTCGCGGCTTGGCTCGTATTCGTGGCCGTCGTACTCTCGCTTGCGCTATCGCTAGTCGGTGGTGCGCTCGGCACCATAACCGCCAAGCGCTCGGTCTGGAGCGATGAGGGTGGCACGAGTCACGGTGGCGTGCTGGTCGAGTCTGGAGGCGTATAGGCTATCGCGGGAATTTCGTGAGAAAGGGGCGACATGCTAAGATCAGGCGTCGAAATCATCTTCGCAAACTAACAATAAAAGGAGACGCCATTGAAGATTCGAAAGCTGTCGCTTGCCGTTGCGCTGGCCTACACCATCACCCCGACTGCCTTCGCACAGATATCGAACGATACGGTGAAGATCGGGTTCATTACCGATATGTCGGGTATTTATGCTGACGTTGACGGACCCGCTGGCGCGGATGCCATAAAAATGGCGATCGCGGATTTTGGTGGCACGCTCAACGGGAAAAAAATTGAGTTAGTCACTGCCGATCACCAGAACAAAGCAGATATTGCAGCTTCGCGTGCGCGCGAGTGGTTCGACCAGCAAGGTCTGGATATGCTGATTGGCGGCTCCAACTCGGCAACAAACTTGGCAATGGCGAAAGTCGCTGCTGAAAAGAAAAAACCTTTCATCTCGATTGGTGCCGGCACCTCACGCCTGACCAACGAGGAATGCACGCCTTACACCGTCCACTATGCCTACGATACTGCGTCGATGGCGCGCGGCACCGCAGCAGCGCTGACTAAAGAAGGCCATAAAGATTGGTTCTTTCTGACAGCTGATTATGTATTTGGTATCTCGCTCGAGGGTGATGCCTCGCAAGTCGTGAAAGCAAATGGTGGCCGTGTCGTAGGATCTGTGCGCCATCCGCTGGCGGTTTCGGATTTTTCTTCGTTCTTATTGCAAGCACAAACCTCGAAAGCGCAGGTACTCGGTTTGGCGAATGCTGGCGGCGACACCGTCAACGCGGTGAAAGCAGCGCATGAGTTCGGCATCAACAAAAAGATGAAGATTACCGGCTTGCTGACGTTTGTGAATGATGTGCATGCGATTGGTTTGGATATTGCGCAGGGCATGTATCTGACGGATGGCTGGTACTGGGATACCAACGATGAAACCCGCGCTTGGGCCAAGAAATTCATGGCTCGCAATAAGAAAGCGCCCTCTATGGTGCACGCGGGAGATTACTCCGCAACGATGTTCTACTTGAATGCAGTCAAAGCCTTGGGTAGTGATGACGGCGACAAGGTGATGGCGAAACTGAAGTCCACCAAAATCAATGACATGTTTGCCAAGAACGGTGAGGTACGTCCTGATGGCCGTATGGTGCATGACATGAAGCTGATGCAGGTAAAGTCACCCGCCGAGTCCAAATATCCATGGGACTATTACAAGGTGTTGCAGGTGATTCCGCGTGATCAGGCATTCATCACCAAGGCTGAATCCAAGTGTGCTCTGTGGAAGTAAGTCAGACAGCTTAACCGGACCACGGCGCGTCTCCCGCGCCGTTTTTTTTGGGGTGACTCGACTCGACGGACACACCCAAGGTCTTCCGAGCCATTGTTGATGCCGACCCGGGAGTCCCCCCCGCGCGCTGATGCATGCAGCGGGCGAGCTATTTCTACCTAACGCTTGTAGTGAGTACTCTCCTCTAACAGCGATTTAGTTGCCGTGTGGCAACTTTGATATTTCTCTACTTCCTTGCATAATGGAAATATTCCAGCGCACCAAAAACCGATTAACGATCGGCAAAGTGGGTGCGCCAAGAGCAGACTTTATTTCCTTATGCAAACTTTGCCAAGCCATGCAGAAAAAGCAGCACGACGGACGAATCTGAAAATCGGATTTATCTGGGTTGGCACTTGCTTGCTCCTGATCAGCCTGGTGTGGTTAGCCGCCATCATCAAGATTGAGCGCGATGAGCAGCAACTCATCGAAAAACTTTATCTAGATACTCAGCAACGTGCGCGTAACCACGGCGACCAATTGCTGCGTACGATTTCCCAGATCGATCAGCTGTCGATCTCGATTAAATACCATTGGGAAGAGCACGGCATACCAAATGACCTTGAGGAGCAATTCCGCCGAGGCCTATATCGTGATGCGATGTTTCCGGTCGCTATCAATGAGAAAGGTTATGTAGTCACCAATACTCGCAATCTGAAACAAGGCGTTTACATGGGTGACATTGAGTTTTTTCAGCGCACACGAGAAAGTGATGGCACCAAGATACTGATAACTTCACCTACTGAGGGCAGGGGTGGCTTGAAGGGAAAGCAGATTATTCGATTTACCCGGCGTATCAATAAGGCCGATGGAAGTTTTGGTGGCGTGGTGCTAATTGCGGTTGAGGTCAATTATTTATTAGCATTCCCAGAGGTAGGTAATTTGCCGACGGACGATTTTGTTTCTATAAGGTTCAACGAGGGTGGCGTCATTGGTACGCGAAGTGGAGAGAACGTTCGCGCCGCATATTACACCGTACCTGTTCGATTTGATGGTATTCGAGGCTCACGTGTTGACCCAGCCGATTCTTTTATTGATCAGCAGGCGCGGGTAGTTGGCTGGGATAAGATCGAAGATTATCCCTTTGTCGTGGTGGTTGCATCCGGCCTTAATCACGCATTATCGCCATATGAGTCAACTCGCCATTCTTACCAAATCATTGCAGGCTTGGTGAGTGGGTTGCTGTTGTTAGTGGCGGCATTCGGTGCCAGTATGCAAATTCGTAGTGCTATGAATCGTCATCATCAGGCGCAAGTACAAGCGACTTTCCGGTTGGCGGTCGATGCAGCCCGCGAAGCATTCTTTATGCTTCGACCTACGCTTCAGCAGGACGGTGGCTGGATCATTGAAGATTGTAATGAACGTGCTGCCGAGATGCAGTACCGTTCGCGAGCTGAAATGATCGGACAATCGATTGATCAGGTGTTCGAAGGGTATGAGCTCGAAAATGTTCGAATCTATTGCAACCGTGTACTTACCGAAGATTTTTGGGAAGATGAGTTCCATGTGCCGCACGATCGACAGCATGCGCCCGGATGGTTTCAGCGTCGCGGTGTACGATCTGGAAACGGCATTGCAATAACAGTCAGGGATGTGTCGGATGCGCGGCAGCAAGCAGAAACACTGGCGCGAATGGCACGAACGGATGCGCTCACTGGTCTTCCGAATCGTCATTGGCTGAACCAGCACCTGCCCAACGTATTGGAGAATGCTGCTCAGACCAATGCGAAGATCGCGCTTCTTTACCTTGATCTGGATAATTTCAAGCATATCAACGATGCACTGGGTCATCGTACAGGCGATGATGTCTTGGTCGCAATCGCGCGAGCGCTTTACGAGGCGATTGGTGGTCAAGACCGACTCGCCAGAATTGGTGGTGACGAGTTTACTGTGTTGCTGGATCAGCTTGGTGATGATGCGGAGGCGCAGGCTATGCGAGTGGCGCTTCATCTGATTGATTCGATTGAGGTGATGAGTGCGGGAAGTGCATGGCGGGCATTTAATCTACGTGCATCGGTTGGTATCAGCTTGTATCCGGATGATGCAACTGATGTGGATAGTTTGTTGATGGCTGCCGATATTGCTATGTATGAAGCAAAGTCGGAGGGTAAAGCGCAGGCGCGACACTACGACGAGGTCTATGCACACCGGATTCGCGAACGAATCACGATTGAACAAGCACTTGAAACGGCTATCCGGCGTGAAGAATTTATCATCTATTACCAGCCACGTGCCGATGCCCGTAACGGCGAGCTAACTGGTATGGAGGCGCTAATTCGCTGGCGTCACCCCGAGCGCGGTTTGTTATCACCTGTGGAGTTCATCCCTGTTGCGGAGCAAACTGGCCTAATCGTTCCCATCGGTGAGTATGTCGTCCGTAAGGTTTGCGCGCAGATTGCAGAGTGGTATGCCGAGGGCTTTCCCGTGCAGCCGGTGTCGGTTAACGTATCCGCGATACAGCTCAAGGGAGAGGGCTTGCGCAACACCTTGGTCTCTAGTCTCGAAAAATATAAGTTACCTACAAAGTGGATCGCACTTGAGCTTACTGAATCAAGCATGCTGGATGAGGATGGTATTGCCCAAGCAGAGCTACGCAAGCTACGCGAGATGGGTATCGAGCTAGAGATTGATGACTTTGGTACGGGTTACTCTTCGCTATCCAAGCTACAGAGTCTAGATATTGATGTACTAAAGATCGATCAATCCTTTGTGCGTCGATTGGGCAAGGACGCTCAGGCGAATACTTTGTGCGAGACCATGGTGTCTGTCGGTCGTAGCCTAGATATTTCCGTAGTCGCAGAAGGGGTAGAGACCGCTGAACAATTGCAACTCTTGCAGGGTATGGGTGCTGATCAGATTCAGGGTTATTTAGTATCGCCGCCGCTGCCGGCGGGCGAGATTCCTAAGTTGTTCGATAAAGTTTTCTTTGATCCGGTGCTGACCAGCGCCTGAGTCTGTTTACTCGAACAGTGCGCGTAGTTTGTCTTCATCTGGTGAGTGAACAACACCTTTCTCGGTGATGATGGCGCTGACTAGCGACGCTGGGGTGACATCGAATGAGGGATTGCGTACCTGTACACCATGGGCTGCCCATTGTGTTTCCCGAAACCCTGTCACTTCACTCGCTGCTCGTTCTTCGATGGGGATCTGATCGCCGCTTGCGACTGATAGATCAATGGTCGACAGTGGACACGCGACGTAAAAGGGGATGCCATGGCGTGCAGCCAAAACGGCTACCATGTAAGTCCCGATTTTGTTAGCTACGTCGCCGTTCGCAGCGACGCGATCAGTGCCAACAATGACCGCATCGATTTCCCCGCGAGCCATCAGGTGTCCGGCCATATTATCGGTGATGAGTGTGACCGGAATTTTCTCTTGCACCATTTCCCAGGCAGTCAACCTCGCACCTTGCAGAAAGGGGCGTGTTTCATCAGCAATCACGCTGATGCGCTTTCCGCTAGCGACTGCTGATCGAATCACACCTAATGCAGTGCCATGGCCGGCAGTGGCGAGGGCACCTGCATTGCAATGCGTGAGTACGCGCGCGCCATCTGCTATCAAGGTAGCGCCATACTCGCCCATTTGTCGGTTGATGGAAATATCTTCGCTATGAATTGCAATTGCCTCAGCCAACAGCGCAGCCGCTATTTGCGGCGGGCTCTGATCGACATGCTTCGTTTGGCAGCGTCGCATGCGTTCGAGTGCCCAGAACAGATTGACTGCGGTAGGTCGGCTTTCGGCTAGCACACTGAACCCGGCATCTAGCGCCGCGTCAAACACCGCACGCGCTTGTGATTGCTGCCGCAAGGCCTCCAGTGCGACGCCGTAAGCTGCGGCAACACCAATGGCAGGCGCGCCACGGACAACCATGCTTCGAATACCTTCGGCGACACCGGCTGCCGAGTCGTAGGATAAATACTCGAATACCGCTGGCAAACGCGTCTGATCCACCATATCCAGGTGGCCATAGTCAGGTGCGTCATGCCAGCGCAGTGCGACGACTTTGTCGGTATTAATTGAATTGGACATTTTGTTAAAGACTTCTAGAGCCTATTTCGTTAGGTCGATGGCAAGGCGGCAGCACCGCAGACAGTACGCGACGTACGGCAAGGTGCTGCCAACGCCGCAAGCGGCCTCACGAAGTAGGCTCTTAGTCGCCTTCGAATTCGCAGAGGGTAAATACCTTCAGCCCCATTTTCTCGAGCTTGGCGCGCCCCCCCAAATCTGGCAGGTCGACGACGAAAGCACACTCCGCCACTATGCCACCCAAGCCACGCACCAGCATGACCGTCGCTTGCGCAGTACCACCGGTCGCCAGCAGATCATCAATCACCAGCACCTTGTCGCCTGCATCGATTGCATCATCGTGCATCTCGATGCGGTCGTGACCATATTCGAGGGCATATTCGTGGCCGGTGGTTTTGCCGGGGAGTTTGCCTTGTTTGCGCACTGGCACAAACCCAACCCCAAGCGCGTAGGCCAAAGGGGCGCCAAACAAAAAACCACGCGCTTCGGTACCTGCAATCTTAGTGATGTCGCGGTCACGATAGCGCTCGATGAATTGATCAATCGTGCTTCGGAAGCCATCGGCATCTTTGAGCAAAGTGGTGATATCTCGAAACTGAATACCCGGTTTCGGATAATCCGGAATCGTACGAATCAGCGATTGAATATTCATGGTCTGGTTATCTCCGTGGCATGTTTGCCATAGCTTTTGAATCGTTCGATCACAGCCTGCATTTCTTGTTCAGTGAGCAGGGTGGGTTTACCGACTTGTCGGGCGATAAGATACTGCTGGCATAAAGATTCCAACTCAATCGCGATGGCCATCGCCTCATCTAAATCGCGGCCAAGCGTGATCATGCCGTGATTGGCGAGCAGGCAAGCTTTACGGTCTCGTAGCGCCTCAACGGCATGGTGCGACAAGGTGTCGGTACCAAACAAGGCGTAGGGCGCGCAACGCACCGAGTCACCGCCGGCGATGGCGATCATGTAATGAAACGGCGGCAGATCTTCCCGCAGGCAAGCTAATGCAGTAGCGTGTGGTGCGTGTGTGTGTACGACGGCATTGATCTCCGGGCGTGCACGCAAGATATCTGCATGAAACTGCCACTCGCTTGAAGGCTTGCCGACTCCGATGACTTTGCCATCAAAGTTGAGCGTGACGATGCGTGAAGGCGTTATCTCATCGACCGGTACCCCCGATGGCGTAATCAGAAAATGATCACCTTCGCGACAGCTGACATTACCTGAAGTGCCGCGATTCAGACCCGTGGTCTCAAGCTGCTTGCAGGCAGCAAGGATTTGCTCCCTTAACTGTGCGCTCATGAGTTCAGCATACGGCCAGCGATTGCAGAGAGCTTATCGAGCATCACAGGGTCACGTGCCTCTGGCGAAGTAATCAGTGCAAACTGCAGCGCGCTGCGGCAACTACAGGTGCTAGCCGCTGCGTCTGCTTTCAGATTGGGCACCACTTGTTTTACCAATTCGCGTCCTTTATTTGCATTCGCTAACAGTACACCGATGATCTGCTCGACGGTGACATGGTCATGATCCGGATGCCAGCAGTCGTAGTCGGTCACCATGGCGACACTGGCGTAACAGATCTCGGCTTCACGCGCGAGTTTCGCCTCGGGCATATTGGTCATGCCGATCACATCACAGCCCCATTGCCGATACAGCTGCGATTCCGCCAGGCTGGAGAACTGCGGACCCTCCATCGCGAGATACGTACCGCCGCGCACGGCGTTGATACCTGCTGCTTGTGCTGCCTCCTGCAAGTGATCACCCAGGCGGCTACAGACCGGATGTGCCATCGACACGTGCGCGACCATACCGCGGCCGAAGAAAGATTTTTCACGCGCAAAGGTACGGTCGATGAACTGGTCGACAATTACAAAGGTTTCTGGCGCGAGTGATTCTTTGAGCGAGCCGACCGCCGACAGTGACAGGATGTCGGTCACGCCGAGTCGCTTGAGGGCATCGATATTGGCGCGGTAGTTCACCTCTGAAGGAGGGATTTTGTGGCCACGGCCGTGGCGCGGCAGGAAGGCCATCGCTTGACCAAACAATGTGCCGGTAAGGATTTCATCCGAAGGCTCGCCAAACGGTGACGAGACCTTGACCCATCGGCGGTCTTCCAAACCATCAATGTCATAGATGCCGCTGCCGCCGATGATGCCGACGACAGGGCTAGGAGGGTGCTGAGCCATAGGATTTTTAGGGGTTGGAAAGAGTGAGCCGGAAGGGTATCAAATCTCTCGCTATGTCTCTGCGTTAATAAACCGTTGACGGGCGTTAACACTCCGAGTATAGTTAATACGAATCGTTCTCATTTAGATTTAAGTCGACGTCCATGCATCTGATTTCTCCCCGCTCCGGATTGGCCTATGCAGCGCTTTCTGTTCGAACTGCGATGGCAAGCGTGTTGCTGGCAGTGAGCGCTGGGTATGCCGTTTCCGCTGCTGAAGTAAGTACTGACAAATCCAAGTCAGGCAATGAAGACATCAAGTTAAGCGCCAACGAGGTCAAATCCAGTACCAGCGAAGTCACTGTGTTGCCTCGGGTGGACGTGATTGGTAGCGGCACACGCGCGGGCGCAGAAAGCAGTGGCTCAGCCGCCGTAATTGATGGCCGCACCTTGGAAGAGAGTCGAGTCTTCAACGTGAATGAGGCCTTACGCAAGGTACCGGGCGTAAATGTGCGTGAGGAGGAGGGCGTTGGCCTGCGGCCTAACATTGGCATTCGCGGCCTGAACCCGACGCGCTCAACCAAAACGCTGCTGCTTGAGGATGGCCTGCCACTGTCGTTCGCCCCCTATGGTGATAACGCCAGCTACTACCACCCGCCGATTGATCGCTATGAATCGATTGAGGTCAGCAAGGGTAGTCAAGTGATTCGCTTTGGCCCACAGACCGCCGGTGGTGTCATCAACTACATCACGCCAGAGCCACAAAAAGAGTTTGGTGGCCTGGTTGGTCTTTCTGCAGGTACGCGCGGTTACCTCAACGGCCATGTGATGGCGACAAGCAGCGGCGCCATACTTGATCTCTACCGAAAAGAATCCGATGGCGCGCGCGACAATATGCACAGCCGTTTGGATGACTTGAATTTCAAATGGGCCGGGCAGTTGAATGATGACCACAAGCTGGTCTTACGTGCGACCTATTTCAAGGAGTATTCACAACTGACTTACTCCGGTCTCACACAGACCGAGTATGCAAATCTCGGGCCTCGTTATAACCCGTTCAAAAATGATTTTTTCGATGCCAATCGCACAGGTATGTCGGCGACGCACGAGGTGCGCCTTGATGCAGATACTAAGGTGCTGACCAGTATTTATGGCGCGTACTTTGATCGTGACTGGTGGCGGCAAGCGTCAGAGACAAGAGCCTATTCGGTCGGAGCGCGTGATGCATATGACAGGGCGACGCTTAACTGTGATCCGGCGAGTGGAGGATCAAGCGTGCGTATATTGGGTAACGCGTTAGGGGACCCTGATCTTGCGGGGTGTCGTATGCAAGGGAGACTGCGTACATACTCGACGGTAGGTATTGATACCCGGGTACAGCAACAATCTGCGGCATTTGGCTTGAAACATGAACTTGAGTATGGAATGAAGTTCCATCATGAGCTTCAGCGCCGACGCCAGGAAAATTACCTGACCTATTCAGATTATCTGGCTGGTCAGAATATGACGGTTGGAGAAAATCAAAAGCGATCCACTGAAGCCGTATCTGCATTTGTTACTAGCAAGACAAGCCTTACCGATCGTTTACACATCACGCCGATCATCAGGGTCGAGCATTTCCAGCATAAGCGAACTTTCCTCACTGACGACAACACTACAACCGCAAACTCAGGTGCAATAAAGTCGACCTTCACCGAATTGATCCCAGGTGCGGGTATGGTCTACTTGGTTGATGAGCGCAATACGCTTTATGGCGGTGTACACCGAGGATTCAGTCCGCCTCGCGCTGAAGATGCGATAAACGGTATTGGTACGACCATAGAACTGAAAGCCGAACGAAGTATCAATGCTGAGTTGGGATGGAGATCGGCTTTAGCCAAAGATGTTTCGTTCGACGCAGCGGTGTTCAGGAATAACTTCAGCAACCTAGTGCAGGTGGGAAGTATTGCCGGTGGTTCAACGAGTTATTCTGAAGGTAAGGCTTTGTTTCAGGGGATCGAATTTGCAGGACAGGTCGATAAGCTGACAGATGCACTCGACGGCAATCTTTTTTTGCGTACGGTACTCACTTGGCTACCGGTCGCGGATCAGCAATCAGACTTCATCAGTCCTTCGTCTGGTTCTGCAGTTGTATCCCAAAAGGGCAAAAGACTTCCGTATGCCCCTGAGCATTTGCTTAATCTGACGATTGGTTACAGAGCACCATCGAACTGGAATGCTCGTGCGGAGTACGTCTTCGTTGGTAAGCAATACTCAGATTTTTCTAATACGGTATCACCGGCTGCCAACCCAAATGGGCAAGTCGGATTAATCGATGCCTATGGTATCTGGAACGTGGTGGCTAACTACACCGTAGGCTCGGCAACCCTATTTATCACCGCAAAAAACCTGACCGACCACACCTACATCGTCGACCGTACTCGCGGTATTCAAGTGGGTATGCCCCGCACCTTCCAAGCAGGGATCAAATACGCCTTTTGAGTCGACCATCTGATCGCAGATGGCGCGTCGAAACCATCGGAACTTGACTGGAAGTACATCTGGGGAGCTGCGAGGGGAGGGGAATTAGGTGGGGTGACCGATGGGACTCGAACCCACGACAACCAGAATCACAATCTGGGACTCTACCAACTGAGCTACGGCCACCATTGAAGCAAGTCCGCCATTATACAAAAAACGAGGCGGCAGGCCAGCAATCAGTCCTTAATGTTTGCGCCGCTGACCAACTCAATCGGCGGATCAAGCTGTAAAAGCTTGGAAAACGCCAGTGCTAGTGAGCTGTGGCTACCCGTTGTGAATGCCAGCAACTTATCCGGCGATGGTGACTGCGTCAGTAGGTCACGCTGGATTAGAAGGCGGCATAGCTGCTGCGCTACGGGTCCACCCGTATCGACGATGCTCACGTTCGGCCCGGCAATCTCACGTATCAGCTGCTCTACAAAGGGATAGTGTGTGCAGCCGAGTACGAGCGTATCTGCCCCTTGCTCAACCAATGGCTTCACATAACGCTCTACCAGTTGATAGGTTTCGCGCGAGCTGAGTTCACCTTTTTCGATTTGGTTGGCGAGGCCATTACACGCTTGCAGCAAAAACGTGACCTTTGCATCTTGCGCCACTTGCGCTTGCAGCTTGAGGAATTTCTCGCTAGCGAGTGTGTTGGCGGTCGCCAGCACGCCGATGGTGCCGCTGCGGCTGAGACTAGCCGCTGGCTTCAATCCTGGCTCAACCCCGACCACGGGTAACTCAGGGTAACGCGCACGCAGCCCTGCAATCGCAGCTGCGGTAGCTGTATTACAAGCCACCACCAAAGCCTTCACCTGCTGCGTGAGCAAGAACGCAGCAATCGATACCGTGCGCTCGACAATCACTGCCTCCGGTTTTTCGCCATAAGGTGCGAAGCCGGAATCGGCAAAGTACAGCAGCGATTCTTCAGGCAACAAGGTGCGTACGTGTCTCAGCACCGATAAACCGCCGATACCCGAATCGAAAATGCCGATCGGTGCCTGACGCTTGAACTGGAAAGCAGAATCAGCCAAGCGTAATCGGAATACCAGAAAAATTACCGGTAGCGATACGTTCCTGCCATTCCTTTGGACCGGTCTGATGTACCGAGCTGCCTTCTGCATCGACGGCGACAGTCACTGGCATGTCCTTGACATCGAACTCATAGATCGCTTCCATACCCAGATCGGCAAAGCCAACGACCTTCGCCGATTTAATCGCTTTCGATACCAGATAGGCGGCACCGCCCACTGCCATCAGATACGCCGAGCGGTGTTTACGAATTGACTCAATCGCCACCGGCCCACGCTCAGCTTTGCCGACCATCGCGATCAAGCCGGTTTGCTCCAGCATCATGTCGGTAAATTTATCCATCCGCGTCGCGGTGGTCGGGCCTGCCGGGCCGACCACTTCATCGCGTACCGGATCAACCGGGCCAACGTAGTAGATCACCCGGTTTTTGAAATCAACCGGTAAGGGCTCGCCTTTTGCCAGCATGTCTTGAATGCGCTTATGCGCGGCATCGCGCCCAGTCAGCATCTTGCCATTGAGTAGCAGGGTCTGGCCCGGCTTCCACGAGGCGACTTCGGCGGCGGTGAGTGTGTCGAGGTTGACGCGATGTGATTTTTGCGTGTCCGGCATCCAATGCACCTGAGGCCATTCGGATAGCGCCGGTGGCTCAATGTACGACGGACCCGAGCCATCCAGCGTGAAGTGTGCATGTCGAGTGGCAGCACAGTTTGGAATCATCGCCACCGGCTTGGAGGCAGCATGCGTTGGGTACATACTGATCTTTACATCCAACACTGTGGTTAGGCCGCCTAAACCTTGAGCGCCGATCCCGAGCGCATTGACTTTTTCATACAGCTCGATTCGCAACTCTTCGAGTTTGTTTTGCGGGCCACGCTGGAGTAGCTCGTACATATCGATGTCATCCATCAGCGATTGCTTGGCGAGCAGCATGGCACGCTCTGCGGTGCCACCAATACCAATGCCGAGCATGCCCGGTGGGCACCAGCCTGCGCCCATGGTAGGCACGGTTTTCAGAACCCAATCGACCAAGGAGTCGGAGGGGTTGAGCATGACGAACTTGCTCTTGTTTTCCGAGCCGCCACCTTTGGCGGCAACTTGCACCTCGACTGTATTGCCCGGTACCAGGGTCATGTGAACGACAGCGGGTGTATTGTCCTTGGTATTTTTACGCTCGAAGTGCGGATCAGCAACGATCGATGCGCGCAGCTTGTTATCCGGGTCGTTATAAGCGCGGCGCACACCCTCATTAACGGCGTCCTCGATCGAGCCAGAAAAGCCCTCGAAGCGCACGTTCATGCCAATCTTCAGAAAGACATTGACGATGCCGGTGTCCTGGCAGATCGGCCGCTTTCCCTCGGCGCACATGCGCGAGTTGGTCAGGATTTGCGCAATCGCATCTTTCGCCGCAGGGCTCTTTTCACGTTCATAAGCCCGCGCCAGATGATGGATGTAATCCAGCGGGTGGTAATAGCTGATGAACTGCAGCGCGGCGGCAACCGATTCGATCAAATCGTCTTGTTTAATGATGGTCATGAGACAAAAATAAGGTTAGAAGAATCAGACGGTAGCCCACAATCCAGTAATGCGAAATTGGCAAGAAGCTTGTTTTCTTCGCTCGCCAGGCTTGGTTCAAGCATCATGGCGAATCGGGGCGGGTTTCGGAGTTCGACTACCTGCCGATCAGCGCGTTCGGTCAGTATCGTGCGATGCGGCATTTTACACGCCGAGACATGCCCAATTGTCCTGCTCAAGTATGAAATGCCTAATTGCCCACGGGTGTAAGGGTGAAGTAAGTGAGCGGACTTATCGTGGCACCAAATAAGACATAAGCTGGAGACACCATGTCAGAGATCGAGTCCCTGATGCATGAGCATCGGGTCTTTCCACCCTCGGATGAAATCGTCAAGAACGCGGCCATCTCCGGGATGGACGCTTACCTCGCGCTTTGCCGCGAAGCGGATCAGGACTACGAAGGTTTTTGGCGTCGGCTTGCAAACGAACATCTAAATTGGCAGAAACCGTTTACCCGCGTGCTCGACGAGTCGCAGGCACCCTTCTATAAATGGTTTGACGATGGCCAGTTGAATGTTTCCCATAACTGCCTCGACCGTCATCTCGACAATGGTAATGCCGACAAGACCGCGATTATTTTCGAGGCGGATGACGGCACTGTCAGTCAGTACACCTACCGCCAGCTCCACGCCAAGGTATGTCAGTTCGCGAACGGTCTGAAGTCGCTGGGCATTAAGCATGGCGATCGCGTCATTATTTATATGCCGATGTCGGTCGAAGGTGTCGCTGCGATGCAGGCCTGTGCTCGTATTGGTGCCACCCACTCGGTGGTATTTGGTGGCTTCTCGGCCAAGTCGCTTCAAGAGCGCATCATCGACGCGGGCGCTGTCGCAGTGATCACGGCCGATGAGCAGCTGCGTGGCGGCAAGCAACTTCCCTTGAAATCGATTGTTGATGAAGCGATCGCCATGGGTGGCTGCGAGAACATCAAGAGCGTCGTTATCTATCAGCGCACCAAGGGCAATATCAACATCGTCTCTGGCCGTGACCGCTGGTTGCATGAGTTGGTGGAGGGCCAGTCAAGCGAGTGCGAGCCGACCTGGGTAGGTGCGGAGCACCCGCTGTTTATTCTGTATACCTCGGGCTCCACCGGTAAACCCAAAGGTGTGCAACACGCGTCGGGTGGTTACCTGCTGTGGGCGATGCTGACCATGAAATGGGCGTTTGATATCAAGCCCAATGATGTTTTCTGGTGTACCGCAGATATTGGCTGGGTCACTGGACACACCTATATTGCCTATGGCCCACTGGCGGCCGGCGCGACTCAAATTGTCTTTGAAGGGGTACCGACTTACCCGAATGCAGGGCGGTTCTGGGACATGATCCAGCGTCACAAGGCGACGATTTTCTATACCGCGCCTACTGCGATTCGCTCTTTGATTAAAGCTTCCGAGGCTGATCAGGCAGTGCATCCTCAGCGCTACGATCTAGGCTCGCTGCGACTACTCGGTTCGGTCGGTGAGCCGATCAATCCCGAGGCATGGATGTGGTACCACCGGAACGTTGGTAACGAGAAGTGCCCGATCGTGGATACCTTCTGGCAGACCGAGACCGGCGGCCACATGATCACCCCATTGCCGGGTGCAACACCATTGGTACCGGGATCTTGCACGCTGCCATTGCCGGGTATTCAAGCGGCGATTGTGGATGAGGCGGGCAACGATATGCCGAACGGCCATGGCGGTATTTTGGTAGTGAAGCGGCCCTGGCCATCGATGATTCGTACGATCTGGAATGATCCGGAGCGTTTCAAGACCAGTTATTTCCCTGCCGAGTTGGGCGGCAAACTTTACCTTGCAGGTGATGGCGCAATCCGCGACGCGAATAACGGTTACTTCACCATCACAGGTCGTATCGACGACGTGCTGAATGTATCGGGGCACCGCATGGGCACGATGGAGATCGAGTCTGCGCTGGTAGCAAACCCCTTGGTGGCTGAAGCGGCGGTGGTTGGTAAACCTGATCCCACCACGGGCGAATCCATTTGCGCCTTTGTAGTGCTGAAAGGTCAGCGTCCGACGGCCGACGACGCGGCGAGGGTCGCCAAAGAGTTGCGTGACTGGGTAGGTAAAGAGATTGGACCCATCGCGAAACCGAAAGAGATTCGTTTTGGCGACAACCTACCCAAGACTCGCTCGGGCAAGATCATGCGCCGCTTGTTGCGGGTGCTCGCCAAGGGTGAAGAGATCACGCAGGATATCTCCACACTGGAGAACCCAGCGATTTTGGAGCAGCTCAAGCAGGCCAGTTAAAGCTAGTACTGAGGCGATGTAGCCAATGCTTCGCCTTCGTTGTCAGGCAGTTGGGTAACGTAGTAACGGTTTGTGGGGGAAGGTAATAGGGCTCACTCCGATGGCCCTAGAACCGGATTGCCGCCTTGCCTTCGGGCTTGGCGGCATTTTTTTTCTTCGATCAGCGCGGGGGATTGGGATAGCCAGATTTGCTATACTCCGCGACTTGCTCGGTGCAAGCCGAGCGCGCAAGACATCCCGGAGAGATGGATGAGTGGTTTAAGTCGCACGCCTGGAAAGCGTGTGTAGGTTCATAGCCTACCGCGGGTTCGAATCCCGCTCTCTCCGCCAAATATTTCAAATGCCCCGTGAGGGGCATTGTTGTTTTGGAGAGAAGCGAAGTCCCTGCGAACTTCGCGCGGGGGATTCGAAGGGTTTGGCTTGCAAGCCAAACCGCGGCCTGCGAAATGTAGGCGAATCCCACGCTCTCCGCCAATAGGTATTCCAAAGAACTCCAGTAAGCTCCAATTAGCAGAACCGATCCCCCAAAAAGCCCAGTAAACGCTGGGCTTTTTGTCTTTTAAGCTCCAGCGCGCCAAACTGACATTCAGATTCTGGTGCGGGTAAAAGTGCGGGTAAAAAATCAGCTTACCCCCAACTCGCGTCATTTTTACCCTCATCTGGAGGCGTCATGCTGACCGACAATCGAGTGAAGACTGCGAAGCCGCAGGAGAAGCTATACAAGCTCGCCGATGAGCATGGCTTGCATTTATCGGTGTACCCGAATGGATTGAGGCTCTGGCAGATGCGATACAGGTTCGAGGGTAAAGAAAACACAGCATCGTTGGGCAAGTATCCTGAGGTCAGTCTTGCTGAGGCACGTGATAAGCGCGACCAGATGCGCAGGCTCATTGCCAATGACATTGATCCGGTTCAGTCACAAAAGGCCGCAAAAGAATTCAAGAAGATCGCCCAAGCGCATTCGTTTGAGGCCGTGGCTAGAACATGGTTTGAGGGATGGAGGGCGGCTAGAAGTGGTTGTTGGCGCAGCGTATGGACGGACCTAGGCGCCCACAGGAGGGCAGCATGGCGGAGGTCGCCAATGACCAGCAACGCTCATAAATCCGCCGATCGTCCGCCTCCTGCGTTTCAAGAATATGCCTCGGATTGGTTCGCCTCACGCATCTTTCGTGAATGCGATTTGGCAGAACGCTGACTATTGATGACGATGCGCCTTGAGTGCTGGGCAAATCAGTCCGTCCCTGCTAACCGAGAGAGCTTGGCGCGCGTATTGGGATTCTCCAAATCAGAAATCGAGGCGGCATTCTCTGCGCGTGTCCAAAGCTTCTTTACCAAATCGGGTGGGCAACTGGTTTGTCCGGAACTCGATACCTATCGCGCAAAACTTTCACAGGCGCGACTTGCGATGTCGGCAGCCAAGCGTCGAGGGGGAAAGCGTACCCAAGACCAGCACCGAAACAATCAAGCCAACCTTGAGGGTAGGCTTAAGCCCCTGAGTAGAGATGAGCAGAATCGAGATGAGTGGAATAAAAAAGAGCTATCAGGAGGCGGCGAAGTAGATGACTTATCAGACGATACTTGGGTGAGGGAATACGACGCCTACAGCGAACAAGAGACCAAAGCAGTACGGTGGTTCGTGAAAGATCGATCGTCTTCAAAAAGGGTTTGATGCTGATGTCTTAAGGGGCAGAGAGAGGTGAAATATGCGATTGAAGAGACGCTGTGGAGCCCATACCCGATCAACTGGCAAGGCTTGCCAAGCGAAGGCACCAGCAAATGGTCGATGCAGAAACTATGGTGGGCTGTACACGGGCCCCCGCACCGAGGCTGGTAAGCGAGCAATTGGAATCGCTGCCCGCTCCCGCCTCGCAGCGGGCGACCAAGCCAAGCTGCTGGCGGGATTTCGGGCGTGGCTAGAGAGAAGACGTACTGTATCCAGCAAAGTTGCTTTACCTTAACACTCAAGGTACGAAGAGTTGCGCTCCTGCAACTTGGCGGGAAGGTATTTTCGGAACGCATCGCGTCGGCGCGCGTGTGTCTTGGGGTTTAGGCTCCAAGCCGGAACTACGATAAGTAATAAAATGGTAGGGAATGATAGGATTTCTTCATGGCAACGCATGAGACAGTCTGTCCTCATAGCTTCAAAGGCCATTAAGCGAATATTTGGTCGAATTATCGGAAAAAGCACCTGCGCCGACCTCAGGCAGCGGTGTCTCTCTACACTAACCCAATGCCAACGATTGTTTAATTTGAAAAGGGTAGCACCTTGAGCAACATAATCAGCCGAGTGGCAACCGGTTACATCCAAGGGAATGGAGATTTTAAGGAGGCCGCACACCTCCTTGAGGGCGATGGTTTGTATTTCCGCGTGTTTCTATCCGAGCAAGCGTCTTTTGGGCAGTCATTTACCTTTTCGACAAACGTAATTGAAGATGTGATTCTGGGAGAGCGCGCTATAGGCTCGGGAACCCCAACGCAGATATCTCCAAACCTCTACAGCGTCAGCCTTTCAACCCTTAATTTAACAAAGGGCTATTACGATATTCTTGTCAGGGCAAGGGCTGATGAAGCCACAGAGGGAACGGAAAATTTTTCATTAACCGTAGGAGATAAAACGACGACTGTTCCCTTAATTGATATTTCAAACTCGGACGGCCCTAGAGTAATACTCAAACCTTTGTCCCAGAATTATTGGGGTGTCAATCAGTATACGAGAGGGTACATCGTAGAGGGAGATAGTCTGCTAGTTACGGTATTTGC
>JAIXQK010000167.1 GCA_027485795.1 Oxalobacteraceae bacterium | reverse complement strand
TCGCAGGTAGCGCTGAATGACAGCATTATGGTGTTTGCCTTCGCACCCATCGTTGCGCTGTTGCTGGGCATGTCATCGATTGTGGTGCCGTGGGAGACCTTGCTAACGTCGGTGGCGTTGTACATCGTGATACCCGTCATCCTTGCGCAGCTGTGGCGTCGTAGCTTGCTCGCGCGTGGGCAGGAAGTATTCGATGCCACAATGCAGCGTATAGGAACCTGGTCGATCATTGCGCTGCTAGCGACGCTGGTTTTACTGTTCGGATTTCAAGGTGAGGCGATTATTCGACAACCGCTAGTGATCGCACTACTGGCTGTTCCGATTCTGATTCAGGTATTTTTTAACGCCGGACTGGCGTATTGGCTGAACCGCAAACTCGGCGAATCCCACGCCGTGGCTTGTCCCTCTGCCCTGATTGGCGCGTCGAATTTTTTCGAGCTGGCGGTAGCCGCTGCCATCAGTCTGTTTGGCTTTGACTCGGGTGCGGCTTTAGCGACCGTGGTTGGGGTACTGATCGAGGTACCCGTGATGCTAGTGGTAGTAAAAATTGTGAACAACAGTCGCGCTTGGTATGAGATGGCGCCTGCTGAAAAGGCGTGATCGCTCAGCCCTCGTGCAGCACCATCGCGCTGCGTGGGAATTGAATCGTAAAGCGACTGCCTTTATCCGCCTCGGAGTGGATCTGTAGCTGTGCATCATGCCGCATCAGTACATGCTTGACGATTGCGAGGCCCAATCCGGTTCCCTTGGTCTCGCGTGATCGGCTCTTGTCCACTCGGTAGAAGCGTTCTGTCAGTCGCGAAATGTGCTCCTGACTAATACCGATGCCAGTGTCTGAAACGATGCAACGCGGGCCTTCATCACCGTTGGACCACTGGATTTCGACTTGCCCACCGTCTGGCGTATAGCGCACCGCATTCGACACCAGATTACCAATCGCACTGCGCAACTCTTCGGTATTGCCGCGCAAGTCAGGGCCATTCACGACCAAACTGATTTTATGCCGACCCGCGGACAGTGCGTTTGCCTCGGCTTCAATTTTCTCGAGTAACTCGCGAATATTGATCACTTCCTCGCGCAGCGGATAATCCATTGATTCAAGACGGGTCAGTACCAGCATATCTTCAACCAAATGCTGCATGCGCTGGCCTTGCTCAAACATCAGCTTCATGTGTCGCGTGCGCGTCGGCGTATCCAGCTCGGGTTGGTTCGCTGCGATTTCCAGAAAACCGTTAATTACCGTCAGCGGCGTTCTAAGCTCATGCGAGGCGTTGGCGATGAAATCTCGACGCATCTGATCAAGCCGCTCAAAATCCGTCACATCATGCGATACCAGAATATGTCGTCGATTCTCGAACGGAATCAGGCGTACGATCAGCTTGCGATCATCCACGGCGAGCGTGAGTGGCTCTTCATATCTGCCGAGGATGATGTAATCAATAAACTCGGGGCTGCGAATCAGGTTGGTGACACGCATACCTTTGTCAGTCGCGAGCGATAAACCGAGGTGCTGCTCGGCCACCGGGTTACACCATTCTAGAAATAGTACGTCGTCCATGATGACCACACCGTCTGGCAACTGGCTCATGGCTTGCCTGAAGCGTGACAACCACTCTGCCAATTCAGCGCGGTTTTTCTGATCCTCACGCCGCATGCGGTAAAGCTTGGCAAAAATTTCCGTCCACGCGCCGCCACCATCATCGAGCCTGACCCGCTCCGGGTCTTCCAGCCAAGCCGACAAGCGGTACATGTAGAACAGTTGCTGCAAGAGCAGGAGCGCAAGCACCAATAACGCCATGAGCAAACCCAGCAGCGCGCCCCATAGATAACCAGTCGCCAGACCGGCAACACTGACCAGCGCGAAACGCAGGGCAACGGGAATCCAGAACAGGGTTTGATGCGTCATCTCGCGGAGCTGCTTAGTCCCGGCTTGCGCCGAGCGGTTGGTTGACCTGCCGCTGCCAGTTGACGCGCCGCGTGTTAGAAAGGCGGCAAGGTCTCATGCAGATTGGCAAAACCAAGGTCTTGTCGGTGCTTGGAACACGACCAGATCTTGTCTGGCCCGATTGTACTGGAGACCGCTACTTCTCCGACAGCATATAACCAACGCTGCGCACGGTTTTGATCAGGCCATCGACAGGTACCAAGGCCTTGCGTAGGCGGAGGATGTGGACATCCACGGTACGTTCTTCGAGTACCACATGGTCCCCCCAGACCTTGTCGAGCAACTGGCCTCGGGTAAACACGCGCTCGGGGTGAGCAATCAGGAAGCGTAATAGCTTGAACTCGGCGTGGCCCATCTCTATCGCCTGGCCATCCACGCTGACACGGCAACTGACTGGATCTACTGTCAGCGGGCCAGCGCGCATTTCAAGCTCGGAGTGCTCCGGGGTTTTGCGTCGGATCAGTGCCTTGATACGGGCATTCAGCTCGCGTGGCGAAAAGGGTTTGGTAATGTAATCGTCAGCACCCTGCTCCAGCCCCTGCACTTTGTCTTCTTCCATGCTTTTTGCGGTCAGCATGATGACAGGCAGGTTGGTGAAGTTACGGTCAGCACGAATGCGCGCCAACAGACGAATTCCAGATTGATCCGGCAACATCCAGTCCAGCAGCATGAGCTGAGGACGCTTCTGCTGCAGATAAGCCCAGGCACTGGCGGTGTCGTTGACCGCATCCACCGCCCAACCGGCACCCTTGAGGGTAAAGGTGATTAGTTCGACGATGGGCAGCTCGTCTTCAACAACCAGGATGGTAGGTTCAACCGCTGCCATGAATCGCTTCCCGCCTTAGGCGGCGCCTTGCTGCAAGGCGTAATCCGTATGACGAATATCCTTACCTTCTACGATATACACCACATACTCGGCGATATTTTTTGCATGATCGCCAATACGCTCAATCGCCTTGGCAACCCATAGCGTGTCGAGCGACGCCGAGATCGTGCGTGGATCTTCCATCATGAACGTGATGACGTTTCGCATCACGAGGCGAAATTCATTATCGACTTTTTCATCATCGACGATCAGGCGGGTAGCGAGCTTTTGATCCAGTCGGGCGAATGCATCGAGTGATTCATGCAGCAGCTTGCCCGCATGATCTGCCATCACGCGTATCGTATCTTCATGTGCAATGGGTACCAATCCACGCTGATGCATTTGTGCGGCAGCGCGTGCAATCTTGGTTGCTTCATCGCCGATACGCTCAAGATCCGTAATCACCTTGATGGTCGCCATAACCGTACGAAGATCATTTGCAGCAGGCTGACGCTTTACGATCAAATGGCTGCAGGCATCATCCAGCGCGACCTCCATCTGATTCACCTCGATGTCAGCCGCTTTAATACGCTCGGCTTCTCTGGCATCGAGCAAGCGGAAGCAAGCCAGCGCGTCGAAAAACTGTTTCTCGACCAAACCGCCCATCTGCAAAACGCGCGAGCGGATTGCCTCGAGATCTTGCTCGTACTGGCGCGACGAATGTTCATTCGGCATGGTGGTCTCCTGATCAGCCGAAGCGGCCGGTAATATAGTCCTGCGTTTCTTTCTTGGTCGGGTTCAAGAAGATTTTGTCGGTTTCGCCAAACTCGACCAGCTCGCCCAAATACATATACGCCGTGAAATCCGAGCAGCGGGCTGCCTGCTGCATATTGTGGGTGACGATCGCGATCGTGTAATCCTCTTTCAGTTCGCTTATGAGCTCTTCGATTTTGACGGTTGAGATCGGATCGAGTGCCGAGGTTGGCTCATCCAGCAACAATACATCCGGCTTGACCGCGACACCGCGGGCGATACACAAACGCTGCTGCTGACCACCCGAGAGGGATAGTCCGCTCTTGCCCAGCTTGTCTTTCACCTCTTTCCAAAGTGCTGCCTTGTTCAGCGCCCACTCAACACGCTCATCCATCTCGCCTTTCGACAGGTTTTCATAGAGACGAACGCCAAAAGCGATATTTTCATAAATCGACATCGGAAATGGGGTCGGCTTTTGAAACACCATACCGACCTTGGCGCGCAGTACGTTGACGTCGACATCCTTGTCAAGGATATTGCGGCCATTGAAAATAATCTCACCCTCGGCACGCTGACCCGGGTACAAGTCGTACATGCGGTTGAAGGTGCGCAACAGCGTCGACTTGCCACAGCCCGACGGTCCGATGAAGGCGGTGACCTTGCGCTCGAAAACATCGAGATTGATCTGCTTCAGGCCTTGGAAGCTACCGTAGTAAAAATCCAAATTCTTCGCATGGATGATTGGCTTGAGATCGGTCGCCGTGACGGGCGCTGCCTCGCTCAGCGTCGCAAAATTAATCATACTTAGCCTCAGTTAGTCTTGGTCTGTCTGATTAACAATCGCGACAGGATATTCAAGCCGAGTACGCTCATCGTAATCAGCAGTGCGCCACCCCAGGCCAGCGATTTCCAATTTTCATACGGGCTCATCGCAAACTGGAAAATCACGACCGGCAGATTGGACATGGGTCGATTCATGTCGGTACTAAAGAATTGATTCGACAAAGCCGTGAACAGCAACGGCGCAGTCTCGCCAGAGATACGCGCTACTGCGAGCAAAACACCTGTCACCACACCTGCTTTGACCGCACGTAGTCGAATCATGGTGGCCACTTTCCAGCGTGGCGCACCCAATGCAAAGGCAGCCTCGCGCAAACTTGCCGGCACCAGTTGCAGCATATTGTCGGTCGTACGCACCACTACAGGAATAGCGATCAGGGCAATCGCGATACTTCCAGCCCAACCAGAGAAGTGCCTGACATTCGCGACGATCACCGCGTAAACGAACAAGCCAATCACAATCGATGGCGCTGACAACATGATGTCGGTGACGAAACGCGTGACTTGCGCAAACTTACTCTCTTGGCCATATTCTGCGAGATAGATACCCGCAAAAATACCGATCGGCGTGCTGATCAACGTCGCTGTCCCCACCATCAACAGGCTGCCCACAATCGGGTTCAGCAGCCCGCCACCTTCGCTGCCGGGTGCTGGCGTGTTTTTTGTAAACAGGTCAATGTCAATCGCGCCCAATCCATTGATGAGCAGTACCGACAAAATCCACAGCAAGAAACCGATACCAAACACCATCGCACAGATGGACAGCGAGATACCGATACGGTGACTCAGCAGACGGCGCCGATAAATCGGATTGTCCGACTTGAGAGGGTCTACGAGGGTGCTCATTTCGTGCCCTCCTTGCCTTCGAGGGATAGCAGCATCAGTTTCGCCACTGCCAGCACAATGAAGGTAATGGCAAACAGAATCAGGCCAAGCGCAAACAGCGAAGACATATGCAAGCCAGCTTCGGCTTCTGCGAATTCATTTGCCAAGGTCGACGCGATGCTGTTACCCGGCGCGAACAAGGACCAGGACAGCTTGTGCGCATTGCCGATCACGAAGGTCACCGCCATCGTCTCACCCAGTGCACGACCGAGGCCCAGCATGACGCCACCAACCACACCAATACGGGTATAAGGCAACACAACATGACGAACGACTTCCCATCGCGTACAACCAATTGCGTAGGCAGATTCTTTCAATACGCCGGGGCAAGTATCAAAAACATCGCGCATCACCGAGGCGATGAAAGGAATAATCATCACCGACAAGATCAAGCCCGCCGTCAAGACACCAATACCCATCATCGGACCGCTGAATAGCACGCCGATCAATGGCAAATTACCTAGCGTGGCGGCGAGGAAGGGTTGGGCATATTCGGCGAACAGGGGCGCGAACACAAACAAGCCCCACATACCGTAAATAATGCTGGGCACCCCAGCCAATAACTCGACGGCCGTACCGAGCGGACGCTTTAGCCAAACCGGGCAAATCTCCGTCAAGAACAAGGCAATCCCGAAGCTCACCGGGAAGGCAATCAGCAGGGCGATCATCGATGAAATAACGGTGCCGGCGACCGCAATCAGCGCACCATACTCATTGTTTACGGGATCCCACTCGATGCGGGTGATAAAACCCGGTCCGAAGTGCTTGAACGCTGGCCATGCGCCTACGACCAGTGACGCAATGATTCCCACCAGGATCAGCAAGACCAAGGCGGCGAACGCCATGGTTATCTTGTGAAACAGGAAATCCTGCCATTTCTGGGCGCCAGATGACGCAGGGGGAGGAGCGACGGGTCGTGCGATGGGGGTCGGCCCTGCATCCGTCATTGGTACGCTCATGGTCGACATGGCCTCTTGCTACGCTTTAGGTTGGGGCTGCCCAAACGGGCGGAGATTGAACTCTCCGACTGTATCCCCGCTGTATGACAGTATTGTGACAGAGGCTTCGTCGATCGCCGGTGGTGCGCGAAGATTTCATGCGCTCTATTGAATTTGGCCAGAGCGTGAGCAGCTCAAGTTCGGTTTATCGGCCCCTACCACGGTAGTAGGCACTAACGGCGCGGGTAGCCTTCGGCTAGGATACGCTGCCAGACTCGCTCTTTTTCTTCCGCCGTCATAAACACCCAGTCGGCCACCTCACCAACGGTGCGGCCGCAACCTCGGCAGATGTCATCGAAGGTGGTGGAGCAAATCGCGACGCATGGGGTATCGGGTCGCTCGGGCGGCGTGTTCATGATGAGAAATACCCACTCGGAAAAACAATCGCCCCGCCATCGGCTGATGGCAGGGGTATTGGGTGTAGTCGGGTTCAGACGATACGTTGAACCGGATCCAGCAGGCAGGCATCCGGACTGGCCTCGGTCTGCGCTGCCTCTTTGGCCGCACGGACCTGCATGATATCGGGCAGCTCAACACCATTCTTCACCGCGGTCAGCTCGGCCAGAATTGAAATCGCAATCTCGGACGGCGTCTTGCTGCCAATATAAACACCAATCGGACCGTGCAGCTTGTCCAACTCAGCCGGTGTCAGATCAAACTCCAGTAGACGCTCGCGGCGCTTTTGGTCGTTTGAGCGCGAGCCTATGGCGCCCACATAAAAAGCCTCGGACTTCAACGCTTCCATCAGCGCCAAGTCATCCAACTTGGGGTCATGCGTGAGCGCAACCACCGCCGAGCGACTATCCAACCGCATTTCCATGACCAGATCATCGGGCATGGCATGCACCACCTGTACGCCCTCGACTGACCAGCCATCACGATACTCTTCGCGCGGGTCACAGACCGTGACCGCATAATCCATACCTACCGCGATCTGCGCCAGAAAGCGTGACAACTGCCCGGCACCAATAATCAGCAGCCGCCAACGCGGCCCATGAATCGTGGTCAATGCGGCTTCCGATACCTGTAGGCTCATGCCCGCCTTCGCCGGACCCAGCGTGACCTCACCACTCTGTAAATCAACTCGGCGCGCTACCAGCTGACCTTGTGCCAGCTGCGCAATCAATTCTTCAATACGACTATGTGCAGACAGCGGCTCGATCGCTAATTGAATCGTGCCGCCACACGGCAGTCCGAAACGATGCGCCTCATCCGCAGTAATGCCGTAGGTGACAATCTCTGGCTTGGTGCGCGTAATGCCACTTTCTCTTGCGCGAGCGATCAGATCATCTTCGATACACCCACCCGACACCGAGCCAACTACACGGCCATCTTCACAAATGCCTAGCGTCGCACCTTCCGGACGCGGGCTAGATCCCCAAGTGCGGATCACGGTAACAAGTTCACATTGCTTACCCGCTGCAATCCATTCGCTGCAGGTCTTGAGCACTTCCAGGTCGATGCTATCCATCTCTACTTAAACTCTTTATCAGGCTCGAATCATCTTCGCGCACATCGCCAACAGTGCCACCGTTACCGCGGCAATGCCGATAGAACGCGATCAAGGACATCCCAAAATTCAATCGCCAACGGAGCGCAAAACCCCGATGCGATAAAAAATGCCCTCCCTTGCAAGCAAGGGAGGGCATTCAGCCCTTCAGGCGAGAAATCCGATTAAGCGGATTTCAGTGCCTTAGCGAACGGCATGCTGCGCAGGCGCTTGCCTGTTGCAGTAAACACCGCGTTCGCTACTGCTGGTGCGATCAGCGACGTGGATGGCTCACCCGTGCCACCTGGCTTCTCGTTGCTATCAACCAAAACGATGTCCATTACCGGCGTCTCAGTGGTACGCAGGATACGGAAGTCGTTGAAGTTGTTTTGGTCAACACGGCCATTGGTCAAGGTGATGTCGCTGTAGAGCGCATGCGACAGACCATAGACGATACCGGACTCGAGCTGCTGACGAACGATGCCTGGGTTCACCATGCGGCCGCAATCGCAAGCCACGGTGACTTTGTGCACCTTGATGTTCCCACCGGTTACCGAGACTTCGGCGATTTGAGCCATGTACGTGCCATAGCCTTCCATCAGCGCGACGCCCAATGCACGGCCTGCAGGCAGTTTCTTGCCCCAGCCGGCTTTGTCAGCAGCGATCTTCAGTACGTTCGCAAAGCGCGGCTCTTTGCTGAGCAGCTCCATACGGTACTTGACCGGATCCTTACCAGCAGCGTGTGCCAGCTCGTCCATGAACGATTCGTTAGCGAAGCAGTTCATGGTGTGCGACACAGCGCGCAGGTAACCGACACGGATGCCGGTGTCATGGATGATCAGGTCGTGCGATGTGTTTGCCACATCGTAAGGGGCAACTGCTGCCTCGACCATGAACGGATCCAGAGTGTTTTTAGGCAGACCAAACAGCACCTGAGTGATCGACTGCGAGCTGATCTGGTGCTTGATAGCGACCGGCTTACCGGATGCATCCAAGCCACCTTCCATGCGGTTCAAAGATTGCGGACGATACCAGTCGTTCTTCATGTCGTCTTCACGCGACCACAGAACTTTGACCGGACGACCCGATGCCTTCGACAGCTCAGCAGCCTGCACCACGAAGTCGGTCACGATACGACGACCGAAGCCACCACCGAGGTAGGTAGTACGGACGGTAACGTTTTCTGGCTTTAGGCCAATCGCTGCAGCAGCGAAGCCTTGTGCACCTTGCTGGAACTGGGTTGGGCCAATCAGTTCGCACTTGTCGCCCGACACGATCGCAACCATGTTCATTGGCTCGAGCGGCTGGTGAGCCATGTGCTGTGTGTAGTACTCAGCCTTCAGAACTTTAGCTGCACTTTGCAGCGCGTCGTTCGCGTTGCCGACATCCGGACGCACCTTGATCGGAGCGACCGACTTCTCAGCAGCTTTGGTGCCATCCCACATTGCTTTGGTGTTCAGGTTTGCACCTGGGCCGAGGTCCCACTCAACCTTCAGCGCCTTACGTGCTTTGAATGCACGCCAGTAGCTGTCAGCCACGATACCAACACCGCCGTTGATTTTGTAGACGCCGATGATGCCTGGCAAGCCACGAACTGCGGAGTCGTCGAAGCTCTTTGGCTGGCCGCCGATGACTGGCGACATTTCGACCGAAGCGTAGACCAGACCAGGCACTTTGACATCGATACCGAACTCTGCGGTACCGTTGACTTTTGCCGGGGTGTCCAGACGCGGGATAGCCTTGCCGACGATAGTGAATTGGCTAGCGTCTTTCAGCTTGACTTCTTTTGGTACAGGGATCGATGCAGCTGCCGAAGCGAGCTCGCCATAGGTTGCGGACTTGCCGCCACCCGACACAACACCGTTCTCGGCTTTGAGCGAGGAAGCAGGTACGCCCCACTTGTTAGCAGCAGCCTGGACCAGCATGGTGCGCACTTGCGCGCCACCGATACGCAGCTTTTCCCATGCGTCACGGATAGCGGTCGAGCCACCGGTGATCTGCGCGCCGAGCAAGCCGTTGACGTATGCAGGGTCAGCAGCAGCAGTCGCTACTTTCACCTTGGTGATGTCAACGTTCAGTTCTTCAGCGATCAGCGCGGGCAGCGACGTGTGCACGCCCTGGCCCATCTCCGACATGTGCGAGATCAGGGTTACTTGGTTGTTGTCGGCGATGTGCACCCAAACGTTCGGGGTGTGCAGCGAACCTGCTGCATTCGCCTCTTTGCCACCGAAACCTGGCACATACATGCCAAGTACGGCAACGCCCGCGGCGGACGTGGACGTTTTAAGGAATTCACGACGTGTGGTTGTCATTTCTTCTATCTCCTCTTA
>JAIXQK010000056.1 GCA_027485795.1 Oxalobacteraceae bacterium | reverse complement strand
CGCACCTCAACGGTGCTTCCTTGCGGGTATTTTTGGAGTGCAGCCAAAGCCCAACCCCGCCCACCCTCGGGCCTCAAAAACTGTATATTAGAACCGGTATAGCGAACTTGATTCACGAAAAACTCATATTCTACATCCGCAACATAGATAGGCCTGCTATTCGTGCCGGCTTCGACCAGTGAACTCTTCAGAATCAAAGCCGGAGCGGTAGGCCAGTTGCGGGATGCGACTGCTCGCAAGAAATTCAATCCGAACCCCAAAACCCCGACACAACCCAGCACAATTAGCACAACACCCGCCCACGATCCCGAACCCCAAACCGCCAGCGGTGCGTAACCTACAAACGATCCAATAGCAACGAAGAGCAAACAAACATACTCAAAGCCTAAACCCGACATCGCGCGTTTAACTCAGTTGGGGCGGCTATTGGAGGCGGAGTCATTAGGTGGCAGTAAACAAAGCGAGATCGGCTCATTATTCCAATCCCAAAGAGCCGACGCCCTAGATATCTTTGTTCGAGCACGCAAGTCATCCACATCCCGGCCCCTTCTAAACAAAATCCGCCTAACAGACCCGTCACCCATTGTTAATGATATAAATAAATCCGAACCCTCCTGAGACACCACCGCCTCAGGCTGACCATCCGGCCCCTTATCCATAAAGGGCGAGGTGCCTACCTCATATTCTCGCCCCCCTTTACCACGGACACGCAAAATAAAAGAGGTCTTATTATCAATTCTCTTCAGTTCCACAAAACGCCACAATAACTCTGAACCATCCGATTTAAACAGTCGCATAGCAAGCCAATCACCAATCCTGCCGCGGATAAACTCGTTTTCTTCGAAACCCACAAACAATAACTCGGCCTCGTCAGACACCGGAAGGCGACACCAAACATCACCCGCCTTGACATTGCAGCATAGCGCAAATGCGAAAAGTATATTGAGATAAATTCTTCTCATCACAAACCACCGAAATACCTTCAATAGAGCGCGCGTTACACGACTGGTTCCTTAACGTTCCGTGCTCTTGAGAGCAGCAAGCCAAGCAGCAAAATTGATCGTTTCCGAAGAGCTTACCGCCGTCTCTACCTGATCCCAATCCTCGTAGATGGCATCGAGAACATAGTCCACATCGCCACGCAATTTCTCGATCTCCAACGGCGCCTCTCGGGTAGCAGCTCCCCCCAACCTCATGCCGCGGTCTATGCCAAAATCTTCGCGCAAGCGAAAGGCGCCCAACTTGAGATGATTTAGCTCAGCGTTGGCATGAACCCAATCAAGCACTAATCGCCCCTCTACCATCTTTGCTTTCAACCCGCTAGGTCCATGCTTCTCGGGCACCGGCTCCTCTTCGTTTACATTGGGTATGACATATTCCCAAGAGGACATAGGTGATTGAAAGACATCCACTGGTGTGATTCTGTAATACACAGGCCGAGTTTTCATCTCTTCCCTGATCACATCGGATATCATCCACCGCGCCTCTGTTTGCTTAACGACACGATAAGGAACCTCATCTTTAACCGTTATCCAATCTTTATCTCCCTCAAGTCGGCGCTCGACGGTAAATTTGCCAATCGCGCTACGATGAGCCTCGGCCAAGGGCATACGCCAATTCAATTTTACTAGTCCGGGACCTAGACGCGGCATGATCTCAGCCTTGGTCGCCCGCACCCAAGCAATTCGGTCGGTGGAGGTCAGTGGTTTCGCGACCGAAATCGGGTCTTTGCTCAGTTCGCCATTTTCGTAGCACTTAAACAGGCCATACTCGTAATTTACATCAGGCAAAGCTGCCGCATCAAGAAACCCCAGCCCCCAGGCAAAGGCATGAGTGCCATCCCGCATCATTTGTATGCAATCACCAGCAGGCAACCCTTTGGCTTCGCGCAAAATCGCACGCAGCTTTGTCATATTTATCGCCGCTGGTCGAGTCGGCAGCTTACTCTCCACCTGTTTTCGGATTTGTTCAGCTTGCTGCGTATTGAACCCGAGCTTTGACCAGTCGCGTTCATAATCAACGGATGGCCGAAGTAGTTCAGCACCAGGCAGCATCTGCCAGTCGTCCACTCCAGCTAGCCTCCTTTTTAAGGCGAAACCCACTTGATCATCGGACCAGACCAAAGGATGCCACTGAAGTTTCACTCCGTCAGCCCCTGCATGGGTTGCATAGAGCCGTGATTCGGCGCGGAGGATACACACTCCGCTTATAAATAGAACACTGGCGATTAATCGAAAAAGACTAAACTTAAACATAATAAAGATTAAAGAATGGGGATAATCACTGCTTTTCACCTCAAAAGCACGAAGTGCCCGTAAATATATTAAGAGCGTTACCCATTTTCCCATGAAAAGTGAAGCGGCAGCCTCGCAGCGCGCAAAACCCGGTTGCCACGAAATACACCCATAAGCGGCCACTAAGAACCAAGGTAATATCAGTTATGCACAAATTACCTCGGCAAAATTTACCGAGCCAAACTTTATATTAAAACGCAAAGTCCTGCTGAGGCGCCGGACGCAGCTTACCCTCCTGCCACTCTATCATATCCACCCAGATCCACTTCCCATTCACTTTTAAAAAAAACTCGTAATTAGCTGAGCTCCGCTTTTGGTTACTCTTGTTAGGAAATCCCACGAAAAGATAGGCACTATTTTCATCCATGCCAGTATCACTGACAAAGATGGCATCCGTAAACGAAACCCGAGCCTTATACTCATTTAGCCATGCCTCCTGTTCATGGCGATGATTCCATAGCTTGACGGGACTAACGTATTTTTTCTCCTCCTCGT
>JAIXQK010000070.1 GCA_027485795.1 Oxalobacteraceae bacterium | reverse complement strand
TAAAAATTCTGGGCGAGCTTTTCAATCGCCGGTAGCAGCGCAGGCGGTATTACCAGCCACCCGAGACGCCAACCGGTCATGTTGAAATACTTCGAGAAACTATTGATGACGATCACGTCTTCACCCAAAGCTAACGCGGTGAATGGCTGATGATCGTACGTCAGGCCCTGATAGATCTCATCGACCACACTGAAACCAGCGCGCTCTCTTACTGCGGCGATGGTTTGCGCGAGTTGATCGCGCGTCATTGAAGTGCCGGTCGGATTCGATGGCGAGGCCAGCAGCACGCCACGAGTCTGATCGCGCCAGTTCGCCGCAACCATCTCCGCAGATAATTGGAAACGATCTGCGGGTCCGCTCGGAATCAGCACCGGACGCCCATTGAACGCAGTGATGAAATGTCGGTTACACGGATAGCTGGGATCGGGCATCAGCACCTCGGCATCGCGCTCGACCAGTGCCGCGCACGCCAGCAGCAAAGCACCGGACGCCCCCGCCGTGATCACGATTCGCGCTGCAGGCACATCAACACCGAAAGCATCCCGATAATGCGCCGAGATGGCGTCACGCAGCGGCTGCAAACCAAGCGCAGCGGTATAGCGCATGGCAGCGCCATCCGCGAGCGCACGCTGCGCAGCGTCGAGTACCGGTTGCGCGGGTGGAAAGTCGGGCTCGCCAATGCACATGTAGATGACCGAACGTCCGGCCTGCTCCATCTCACCGGCGCGCTTGATCACTTCCATGACATGGAACGGCGCAATCTGCTGCAGTCGCTGCGCAAGCGAGAAACTCATGATGGGTGGTGCGCCTTAGCGAACAGCGGCGACTTCGATCGCGCGCAATTTGGCGGCGAGTTTGTCGAGTACGCCATTGACGTACTTGTGGCCGTCGATACCGCCGAAAGATTTGGCGAGTTCGACCGCTTCATTGATCACAACTTTGTAGGGAATTTCAATATGCTGCTTCAGCTCGTAGGCACCAATGAGCAGTGCGGCATGTTCAATTGGCGAAAGCTGATCAATCGCACGATCAATATACGGAACGATCTCGGCGCGCAAGCCCGCCGAATCGCGGATGGCGCCATGTAATAGCGCATCAAAATGCGCACGATCAGCCTTGTCAAACCCATGGGCATCACGGATGTAGGCATCGATCACACCGGCATCTTCGTGGCTGAGCAACCATTGATAGATGCCTTGCAAGGCAAACTCACGCGCCCTGTGGCGCGGGGTTCGGTTCTTGCTGGGGTTGGCGTGTCGAGATGGGGTGCTACTCATGCATTGCCTCAGTCTTCTTCAGCGTCATCGGCCAACTCTTCCATTGCAGCGACCAGATTCGCCATCTCAACCGCGACACGTGCTGCATCAGCACCTTTGCCGGCCATACGCGCCTCGGCCTGCTCGTCGTTTTCGGTCGTCAGTACCGCATTGGCAATCGGGATACCGTGATCCAGACTGATGCGACGGATGCCGGCACCCGATTCGTTGGCCACCAACTCGAAGTGGTAAGTCTCGCCGCGAATCACCGCGCCGAGCGCAATCAACGCATCGAACTGACCAGACTCCGCCATCTTCTGTAATGCGAGCGGAATCTCGAGCGCACCAGGCACGGTCACCACCAGCACATCCTGATCATCAACCCCGAGATATTTCAGCTCGGCCAGACAGGCTGCTGCCAGTCCATGGCAGATATCCTCGTTGAACCGCCCCTGCACGATGCCAATCCGCAGGCCAGCACCATCGAAATCGGGTTCGTACATTCCCACGCTCATGTCGCCTCCTGAATCAGTGCTCGGCCGGGCCGGCTTGGTAGCCGGTGACCTCCAGGTTGAAGCCAGCCATCGAAGGCATTTTCCTTGGATTGGCCAGCAACTTCATCTTACCGACGCCTAGCGCGCGCAAAATTTGCGCGCCAATACCGTAGGTTCGAAGATCCATTCGTGCGCCACGCGGCATCGGTACCGGCTGCGAAGATGCCAATGCGCTGAATTGCGCAAACATCTGATCCGCCGATTCCTCGCAGTTCAGCAGCACGATCACACCGCGCTCCGCCGCTTTAATCGCCAGCATGGCCGCTGACATGTTCCATGAGTGCGTGGTTGCATGGGTGTCAAGCAAATCAAGAATCGACACCGGCTGATGCACACGCACCATTGTTTCCAATTCCGGCGTAATGCTGCCGTGAACCAGCGCCAGATGCGCTCCACCGCTGGGCGCATCACGAAATGCGATCGCATGGAAATTGCCATGCGGCGTCTGCATCTCGCGCTCGCCAACACGCTCAATGATGCTCTCGTTCTGGCTGCGATAGTGAATTAAATCGGCGATGGTGCCGATTTTCATGCCGTGCTCCCGCGAGAACTCGATCAGGTCGGGCAACCGCGCCATGGTGCCGTCTTCTTTCAGAATCTCGCAGATCACCGCAGCCGGGGTCATCCCCGCCAAGTCAGCAAGATCACAACCGGCCTCGGTGTGACCTGCCCGCATCAACACGCCACCTTTCTGGGCCCGCAGAGGAAAAATATGTCCCGGTTGAACTAAATCGCTTGGTTTGGCGTGGCGTGCCACCGCCACCTGAATCGTACGCGCCCGATCAGCGGCAGAGATACCCGTGGTAACCCCCTCGGCGGCCTCGATCGATACCGTGAAATTCGTACCGAACGAAGTACCGTTACGGCCGGTCATCATCGGCAGATTAAGCTGCTCGCAGCGTTCTTCGGTCAAGGTCAAACAGATGAGGCCGCGCCCAAAGCGCGCCATGAAGTTGATCGCTTCCGGGGTGACGAAGTCGGCAGCCAGTACCAAGTCGCCCTCGTTCTCGCGATCCTCTTCGTCCACCAGAATGACCATACGGCCAGCGCGCAAATCGGCAATGATCTCTTGTGTGCTGGATAGTGACATGGGGGTGCGTCCGGAAAGGCCGGACATTCTATCGGATTTCAAAGGCCGCACCTAGACAGTGCGGCATGCTAATTTGCCAATTACGCCTTGCCGGTTCAACCCGGCAAGGCCGTCAGCGAAAGCATCCGCTCGACGTAGCGGGCGATCAGGTCGACCTCCAGGTTGACGCGCACGCCCGTTGCAAGGTGCTTGAGCGTCGTCACCTCAATGGTATGGGGAATGAGGTTGATGGAGATCGTGCATCCCTCGTCACTATCAGTAACGCTATTGACGGTCAGCGATACCCCGTTGACCACCACCGAGCCTTTGTAGGCCAGATACCGCGCAAGCGAGGCGGGCGCCAGAATATCCAGCCGCCACGATTCGCCCACCTCGGCGAAATAACTGACCGTGCCTTGTCCGTCGACATGACCAGATACCAAGTGTCCACCTAGCCGCTCGGCAAGGGTCAGCGCTTTTTCGAGGTTGACCTCGCCTTCATGCTCCAGACCGACGGTGCAATTGAGGCTCTCGCGCGAGACATCCACACAAAACGTGTGCTCGGTTTTTTGGGTGACTGTCATGCAAGCACCGTTGATGGCGATGGAGTCGCCAATCGCCACATCTTG
>JAIXQK010000128.1 GCA_027485795.1 Oxalobacteraceae bacterium | reverse complement strand
TGAACAGCCACACACCGAGCAGCAATTGAATACTGGGCCCGATGTACTGCAACAGACCCACCAGCGACAGCGGGATACGGCGAGCGCCATAGGCAAACATCAGTAGCGGTATCGCAGTCACCGGACCGGCGGATATCAACAGAACGGTGAGTGTGGCGTCAGTGCCAAATGCATGTGATGAACCAGCATTCGGCAACACCAGAAACAGCGCAGCCGCTGGCAGCAATACCAGCGTTTCGATGGTCAGCCCTTCGAGGGCGCCAAGTGCTGCCGTTTTACGTAGCAGACCGTACAAGCTGAACGTGACCGCGATCACCAAGCCTATCCAAGGCAACTGCCCAGCGCTGACGGTCAGCCACACGACACCGCATGCCGCGAGTGCTACGGCGATCCACTGAGTCAAGCGCAAGCGCTCACCAAGACCGATACCAAATAAAACATTGAATAGGGGCGTGATGAAATAACCGAGGCTAGCGTCGATCACATAGTCATGATTCACAGACCAAATGAAAACCACCCAGTTGGTGCCCAGCATTAGCGCACTGACCACAAACGTGAGCACGATGCGTGGCCGGGCGCGCAGGGATGCCAACCAATCCCACTGCCGTCGTATCGCAAGCAATCCCATGAGCAGTACAACAGACCAAAGCACGCGGTGCGAGAGAATTTCCAACGACGGTACCTGCTTCATTAGGCGCAGATAGAGTGGGAATACGCCCCACAGCGTGAAAGCGGCACCTGCCGCCAGTACGCCTTTTAGCATTGGCGGCTCATTCCAGCCCCAGCGATAATTGCGGCGTTGACGACGGCTCTTCCTTGGCCGCGTCTGAGGATTTCAGCTTTGATTTGGACGAACGCCGTCCCTCACGTGCCGGATTGCGGCTGCCGTGTTTGTCAAATACCTTTCGCGCTTCTTCGCGCGCTGCTGGCTCACGGCGCAGCGCCCACAGAGTGTCGCGTGCAGAGCGCGCAGTCGCCACATGATCTACTACGGGTTCCGGATAGGTATCACCAACGATCACGCCGATTTGTTGCTGCAGCGATGGTGGCATAGTCCACGGCTCGAAGATGAATTCTTTCGGCACATTCACGAGCGCAGGTAGCCAGCGTTTGACGAAGTCGCCTTCAGGGTCTTGATCTTGTGCCTGCTTCACCGGGTTGTAGATTCGCAGTGTATTAATACCTGTGACACCCGACTGCATTTGAATCTGCGAGTAGTGAATGCCCGGCTCATAGTCAAGAAATTCACGCGCCAAATGGTGGGCTGGTTCGCGCCAGTGGTTCCAAAGTTGGTAGCTAGAGAAGCTGACCAGCAGCGCGCGCATCCGAAAATTGATCCAGCCGGTCTCGGCCAGCATGCGCATGCAGGCATCTATCAGGGGTAGGCCGGTTTCTGCTTTACGCCAGCGGTCGAAATAGTCGCGGTTGAAGTGTGGCTCGCGCAAACCATCGAACCCGCGATGCATGTTGTGTATCTCGATGTCGGGTTCGGATTCGAGTTTTTGTACGAAGTGACAACGCCAATGCAAGCGGCTCTCGAATGACTTCAAACCCTCCAGTGCACCTTTGGGTTTGACGTGGGGCGGCATGGCATTTAGCTCGGCGCGGGTTTTCCAGACCTTGTGAACTAGCTCTTTGATCGACAGGCTACCGTGAGCAATATGGGGCGAAAGCCGTGAGCATAAATCCGCCGCGGAAAGTGGGCTCGACATGCCGTAGCGATAATGTTGCAGACGCTGACCAAGAAAATTTTTTAATTGCTGTACCGCTTGTTTGCGGCCACCTTTTTGCCGCAGTGGCTTATCGCTATCCGGCATGCCCATCCAGTGGGGTTGCATGATGCCATTCGGTGATAGCGTGCCTTCAGGTTTACCTAAAAAATCCGGGGCAGGAAGTGGCGCAGGCTTCATGCGCTGCATCCAGATATCCGACCACTCGTCACGCGAGCTGAGTTTGCGGACGACGCCATTCGACGGAAACTCTCTCCAAATAATACCGTTAGCTCGGCACCATTCAGCGACGCGCTTGTCGCGCTCGTAACTCAAAGCATTGCCAGTTTCTTCATGCGAGTACAGTTCAAATGGACCAAATGCATCAAGTACACGTTGGAAGATAGCGGTCGCTTCGCCATATTGTGCAAGCAGCGGGCTGCCGCGAGCGGACAAGGCTTGATCAAGCTCGACCAAGCATTCATTGATGAAGCAAATATGCTGAGTCGCGTAATCAGGCGCGCGGATCAGGGTGGGTTCGTAAATGTAGAGTGGCAGTACCTGCCGGTGTTTCGCAGCTTCGACGAGTGGCGCATGATCGAATACGCGCAGATCACGTTTGAACCAGACCACACCCAGCTTCATCGATGCCATCCTCGTTGTGGGTAGGCTTCGGTACATTGCGACCAGAATGCAGAAAACGAGCGGCAGGTCTTGGAAGGATTAGCAAACTGACGCGGCGCATCCATGAGCTGTGTGCACAGCTGGGGAAGTAGCGCATCGTAGCCGGGGTTCAGCGTGGCTATTGATTCAACAGACGGCGTTTCGGAAAGCATGTCTTTCAATTCATTGAGGTCGCCAACGAACACGGTGTCCGTGATTGCCTCTAGTCTTTTTACCACGAAGCGCCAGCGCAGTGCCGACCAGTGAAATTGCGCATGGAAGGGCAGGTGGATCACGCCGATGCGCTGACCTTCGAATGGCTGGTCGGCCAGCATCCATGGATGCACCAGCCGGACACGATCGGCCTGTGCTATTTTTACCGCTGGCTGTGCCGGTGGCTTAGATAGTAATTCAGGTTCAGCCATACCTAGCAGTGATGGTGAAATAGTGATTGTTTGATCACTGCGCGCGATCTGATCCAGCTGTTCATAGCTAGTATCCAGCACACTGTCTGCGCAGTGCCAGTCCGCTGGCGCGTAGCGCGCGACATTCTCTGCATTAAACAAATAAGGTTTGCTACTGAAAGTCGCCGCGACCCACTGCCATGAAAGGTGATTCGATGCGAGGTCGCCGTCGAGCAGATGTGCAAACATCCAGTCGGCGCCAGCGCGCCAATGTACCTTACGCAAATGGATGACATAGCTGGCAAGCCACATGCGCGCATGGTTGTGCAGGTAGCCGGTGGCGTAGAGCTGGTGAATCGCACGGTCGATGGGTGCGAGGCCGGTGCGGCCTTCACGAATATCCTCGGGCAGCTCGTTGGCATAACGCACACCGGGCAGGGGTGGCCGTAAATCCGATAGGATGCGCTCGCCCTCACGGCTCCACACATGATGAAAGAATTCGCGCCAGCCAAACTCAAACGCAAGCTTGTCAGCGAGTTTGAGTTCAGGAAGTCGATCGAACAGTTCGGGAATCGATATAAAACCGTGCGTGATGTAAGGTGACAGCCGTGTGACCTGACCGCTCAGATGATTGCGGGTCTTAGTGTAGGCGGCGATGTCGATCGTCGACAGCCGCGCTTCGAGTCCGGCGTTGGTCGGTTCGAAATGATAGAGGTTGGAGGGCATGCCGCATTGTAATGTTGCGGCATGGATGGCGCAGATCGTCATATAGAACGCCCCGCACAGTAGCGCTGCTTGCTGCGGCTCGACGGTAGCAGTTTACATACTACGGCGGTACTGCCCGCCAACTTCGAACAAAGCCTCAGTGATTTGGCCCAACGAGCAAACCCGCGCCGCCTCCATGAGTTGCGCAAACACATTCTCATCATTGATCGCCGCTTCTTGTAGTGCAGCCAGTACCTGCGGCGCTTGATCTTTGTGGCGCGCATGAAAATCAGCAAGGCGTTTTAATTGCGATTGCTTTTCTTCTTCGGTTGAGCGCGCTAATAGGAGAGCTTGCGGAACCGTATCGCCGTTCGGATTGCGGAAAGTATTCACGCCGATGATCGGCAAGCTACCATCGTGCTTCTTGTGTTCATAGAGTAGCGACTCTTCTTGAATCTTGCTGCGCTGGTAGCCGGTTTCCATAGCGCCAAGCACGCCGCCACGTTCGGCAATGCGCTCGAATTCCTGCAGTACTGCTTCCTCCACCAGGTCGGTCAATTCGTCCAGCACGAACGCACCTTGATTCGGGTTCTCATTCTTTGCCAGACCCCATTCGCGGTTGATAATCAGTTGTATCGCGAGTGCACGGCGCACGGATTCATCGGTCGGTGTGGTGATGGCTTCGTCATAAGCGTTTGTATGTAGCGAGTTACAGTTATCATAGATCGCAATCAGTGCCTGCAGTGTAGTGCGAATATCGTTGAAGTCGACTTCCTGCGCATGCAGCGAACGACCGGAAGTTTGAATGTGATATTTGAGCTTCTGGCTACGATCATTGGCGCCGTATTTTTCCTTCATGGTCACCGCCCAGAGTCGGCGCGCGACTCGACCGAGCACGGTGTATTCCGGATCCATGCCATTCGAGAAGAAGAACGACAGGTTGGGCGCGAAGTCATCGATGTGCATGCCGCGCGCAAGATAGGCTTCAACAAAGGTGAAGCCGTTCGACAATGTGAACGCCAGTTGCGAGATCGGGTTGGCGCCGGCTTCTGCGATGTGATAGCCCGAGATCGACACTGAATAGAAGTTGCGTACCTGATGATCGACGAAGTATTGCTGAATGTCGCCCATGACCTTCAAGGAGAACTCCGTCGAGAAGATACAGGTGTTCTGCCCCTGATCTTCTTTCAGGATGTCGGCCTGTACGGTGCCACGCACATTTTTCAGCACCCATGCTTTAATCTGCGTCGCTTCCTCTGCTGTCGGTTCACGACCTTTCTCTGCGCGGAATTTTTGCAACTGCTGATCGATCGCGGTGTTCATGAAGAAGGCGAGTATCGTCGGCGCAGGGCCGTTGATCGTCATCGATACCGAGGTCGACGGGTCACACAGGTCGAAGCCGTCGTAAAGCACCTTCATGTCGTCCAGCGTCGCAATCGATACACCCGAGTTGCCCACCTTGCCATAGATATCAGGCCGTAGCGCCGGATCGGCACCATACAAGGTGACTGAATCAAATGCGGTCGATAGCCTTTTTGCAGGCATGCCCTCGGATACGAGCTTGAAGCGCCGGTTGGTACGGAAAGCATCACCTTCACCGGCGAACATGCGGGTAGGATCTTCATTCTCGCGCTTGAACGGGAACACGCCGGCGGTGTACGGGAAATAGCCCGCAAGATTTTCCTTCATCAGCCAGCGCAGTAAGTCGCCATGATCCGCATACTTCGGCAACGAGACTTTTCGCACCCGATTACCCGACAGTGTGTCGCTATACAGCCGTGTTCGGATTTCGTTATCGCGGATTTTGACGACGTGCTCATCGCCTTCATAGGTCGTGCGAACTTCGGGCCAGCGCGCCAATAGTTGTCGAGCGTCTGCATCCAGTGCCTGATCGCGCTGGGCAATCAGTGCGTCAAAGTCAGCAGTTTTGCCGGCCACGAGCAACATGCGCTTCGCTTCTGAGAGCTGCTGGTGCTCCCGCGCGATCACGACTTGTTTTTCGACGCGGCGATGATACGAGCGCACGGTATCGGCAATTTCTGCAAGGTAGCGGCTTCGTGCCGGTGGCACGATCGCATGGCGGCCGCTGGAGGCGCGCGCTGCAACCGGTGCCAGTTTCCCTGGGCGGCTCAGCAGCCCGCGCTCGGTGAGTAGTGGCAGCAGTCCCTGGTACAAGGCGCTAACGCCGTCATCGTTAAAACGCGATGCCTGCGTGCCATAGACGGGCATGTCCTCAGGCATCTGAGTCCACGCTTCCCGGTTACGTTGTACTTGTTTCGCGACGTCGCGCAGCGCATCTTGCGCACCTTTACGGTCGAATTTATTGATCGCGACAGCATCCGCAAAATCGAGCATGTCGATTTTTTCCAGTTGCGACGCGGCGCCGAACTCGGGGGTCATGACATACAAACTGAGATCGACATGCGGCACGATCGCTGCGTCACCCTGGCCGATACCGGAGGTTTCGACAATCACCAGATCGAAGCCGCTTGCACGACACGCAGCGATCACATCCGGTAGCGCTTGTGAGATTTCTGAGCCCGCCTCTCGGGTGGCGAGTGAGCGCATGAAGACACGGCTATTGCCATGCCAAGGTCCGATTGCATTCATACGAATACGATCGCCGAGTAGCGCGCCACCCGATTTGCGCCGCGATGGATCGATCGAGATCAGCGCAATATTCAACGCATCGCCCTGATCAATTCGTAGACGTCGAATTAGCTCGTCAGTTAATGAAGATTTACCTGCGCCACCTGTGCCGGGAATACCAAGCGCCGGAATCTTCTTTTGCTTGGCCGCTTCGCGCAAGGCAGCAAGTAGCTCCGATGGCACCTTGTCATTTTCAAGTGCGGTGATCAGCTGCGCCAGAGGTCTGTGCCGGGCTGAGATATCGCCTTGTTGTAACACGCTTATGCTGGTTGGAGCATAGCTCGACAGATCGCTGTCGCAGGTTTGTACCATGTAGGAGATCATGCCGACCAAGCCCATACGCTGGCCATCTTCCGGACTGAAGATGCGTGTCACACCGTACTCATGTAACTCACTGATCTCATCGGCGACGATCACTCCGCCACCGCCGCCAAATACCTTGATGTGTGCACCGCCACGCTGACGGAGCAGGTCAATCATGTACTTGAAGTACTCCAGATGCCCACCCTGATAACTCGACACCGCGATGCCGTGCGCATCTTCTTGCAAGGCGGCGGTGACAATTTCATCGACCGAGCGGTTGTGTCCGAGATGGATCACTTCGGCGCCTTGCGACATCAGGATGCGGCGCATGATGTTGATTGATGCGTCGTGGCCATCAAACAAGGACGCCGCGGTAACGAAGCGGATTTTGTTTTTCGGGGTGTAAGAGGTCAGGCTATGCGCGACGGAAAGGTCGGTCATGGGGGTTCTCTCCGGTCGGCCAGCATGGCGCTGGCCGCGATGATTTTCTGATTGACGCTTACGTTAACGTCAAAGCGTTTCAGTATAGCCGGAAACAATCACCGCCGATTAGGGCCGAGGTGTAGTGCTGAGCTTCGAGATCCGGTTCTGAGCCATTTCCTGCAAGGTGCGCAGCGCGAAGTCGCCACGCGCTAGTTCAATCGTCCAGCGGTAGAGGTGGCTAGCGTCTTCGGGCTGCCCAACGGCTTCCAGACATTCGCCTAGACGGTAAGCCGATGCCGCATCGGCCTCGTCTAGCTGCAATGCGACCCGATAGAAATGTGCCGCCGACGCTGGCTGGCCCAGCCGCTGCAGGCAGGCGCCGGCCAAAAAACTGTGCTGCGCATCGTCGGATTTGTAGGTGGCGCAGTACACAGCTAGCGGCAGCGCCAGCATGAAGTTGCCCTGGTCGCACAGATCGGCTGCCAGCTGCCGGTATTGTTCAAATTGTTCGGGGTCGATCTGCAGACATTCTGCCAAGGTCTGGTTGTTTGCCAGCGCAGCCTGACAGGTCTCGATATTCTGTGGTGCCTGCTCGAGCGCCTGTATGGCTAGCAGAATCCTGTCTCGGACTTCTGCATCGGGGCTGTGAAGTGCCGCTTTAGCTGCTTCGTGGAGCAATGGGTTCATGGTTCTTGCCCGGCAGATCGCCGCAGTGGAGGCTGCGGCGCGGTGGAGTATATGCTTAGGCGCTAAGGGTCGATGGCGCGGGTTGTTCTTTTTTAACCTGTGTCGATAACACGCCGATGAAGCCGAGTCCCAGCATGGCGGCCCCGGCGCCGAACATCGCTCGGTGCAGATCGGCCTCAGGATCGCTGGGGCTGTTCAGAGCATTCCCCGCCACGATCGCCATCGTCATGCCGGCTGCAGCGCCCAGCATAGAGAACACGCCAATTGCGAGACGTACCGGTGCCGGGCAGAGTGGAGTAAAGATTTTTTCAGTACTAGTTGCATTCACAGACTTGGCCACTTGGCCTTCCGAGTAGTCGCCTTGGTAATTCTTTGAGGGTTCGGCATGATTATCCGAGCTTGATGAGTCGCTGCTCTCGATTTCGGCGGAGCTTTCAGTGCGGCGATGGGTGTGTACGCGTGGCGTCATGATGTTTTTCCTTTCGTGCTGAACGGGGTTGTCGGGGGCGGTACCACCATTGACCAGCTGTGGTACCAAGCGCGTTCGTAACCATCCGTCCAAAAAAATCACGAGGATTCGGTCTTCTATGCGATGAAACTGATATCGCTTGATCACTCGTTCCGATCAGCGAACAGGTATTGGAAAGCGGAGAATAAAATCCAGCGGTCCGAGCGATTACTGCTGGCGTGGTGGTCTGGCCTGACCTAGACGATATCAATCCCAAACAGCTTCAAGAGATGCATTAGCAGCACAAAGCACGCGATGGTGATCACTGTGCATGCAGCCAGCGTCAACCAGAACCCGATACGCTCATGTAAAAAAGGGAAAGCCAGAAACATTGGCAGTGTCGGCATCACGTACCACAAGGTGTACCAAGCGTGGTTTGAGATTTTCTCTTTGGGCTGATTTTCCAGATGTAGCCAAATCAAAGCGAGAAAGGTCACCATGGGCAGCGCAGCGATCAGGCCGCCGAGTTTCTCGTTACGCGCAGCGACTTCTGACACGAGCACGACGACCGCTGCGGTAAGTAGATATTTGGTAACAATCCAAGCCATGCGTTCTGAATGCTATTTGGCCGCCAATAGCGGCTTACTCCACGGT
>JAIXQK010000081.1 GCA_027485795.1 Oxalobacteraceae bacterium | reverse complement strand
CGGCCGTAGCTCAGCTGGATAGAGTACTTGGCTACGAACCAAGGGGTCGTGGGTTCAATTCCTGCCGGCCGCGCCACAAATACTGCAATAAGATCAACGGGTTAGCGCCAAAAGTGCTGACCCGTTTTTCTTTTCGGTTGCTACTTTTTTGAGAAATGGGCAAAAGGTAGGAAAGCAAAGCTGACCATCCATCAGGACTGCGGCATGAAAACAAGCCGCTATCCTCGATTCAGAAAAGTGGTGACAACTCGCTCATCTTCGGCTGGCGACTTGGTGGCGTAGTTCTGCAAGCTCGTCACGCAGTATGCGTAATTCAACCAGGACCAGATCTTCTGGTTTGGGCTGGCCTGCCTGCTTACTCGAGTTCAGAGAATCAACGATCACTGCGATAAACAGATTAATGATCACAAAGGTCGCAATGAAGATGAAGATGACAAAAAACAGCCAGGCATGCGGGAAGATTTCCATAACTGGACGAGCCACGCCCTCAGACCAGCTTTCCAGCGTCATCACCTGAAACAGGGTGAACATGGTGGTACCCAGATCGCCGAATAAATCCGGGAATTTTGAGCCAAACATATTGGTAGCGATGACGGCGAACACATAAAAAATCACCATAATCAAACCAAACACAGAGCTTAGGCTCGGCAGTGAATGCAGCAAGCCGATCACCACCTTGCGCATGCTGTCTATCTTGTTGACCAAGCGCAGCACTCGCAGTACTCGCAGAGCACGCAACACTGAGAGGCTGCCTGTTGCAGGTATCAGTGCAATGCCAATCACGATCAGGTCGAACACGCACCAAGGGTCTTTGAAGAATCTAAACCCGCGCGCAGTCATTAGTAGTGCCAGTTCGCCGATAAATATCCAAAGAATAATCTGGTCGATCAGATGTAATTCATAACCAGCCACAGCCATAATGTTTTGGCTGGTTTCCAAGCCGAGAATCAATGCATTAACAACAATCAGTACGACCAGCGTATGCTGCACCTTCGTATGACCGATGAAATTCTCGATGGATTGTCTCCATCCGGATGTGTTCGCGACGTATTCCATGTACGGGTTCTTGTGGGTTTGATAAATGAATCAGATAAACCCAATATTTTACAGGACTGGTCTGACCCATCCTCGGTCAACAAGTCTCAGCAGGCTAGCGCGCAGAATTAGTCGCAGCTCGGCACGGTGCGTGAAGGAAATAAGCTTGTTGGGGGCAGTTGGTTGCAAGCAGGGCCTCGAATGAGGCCCTACATCTTTCACGCATGTTTCACACTAGGGTGTCAGGTTTTGTAGCGGAAGCCGTGGTGTTTGAGGGGTAGCGAGCGGATACGCTTGCCGGTCGCCGAGAACAGTGCATTCACCATCGCAGGAATGACGCCACCGATCGGCGGCTCACCCACGCCACCCCAGAAGTCGAAGGTGGGAACCAGCACCGGAATAATTTCTGGTTTGACGTTAATGCGAGCTAGTGGATAGTCATGGAAATTCGACTGTTTTACTGCGCCGTTTTCGATCGTGATCTCTTCACCCATGATCGCTGAAAGACCCCAGAACACACCGCCTTCAATCTGGGCCTTCACTGCGTCCGGATGCACTACATGGCCGCTATCGATCGCCACCGCAACGCGTTTGACCTCGATCTCTTTGCCATTGGTAAGTTTGAGTTCGACCGCGGCGGCAGTAAAACTGCCATAAGAGTCAACCACGGCGATGCCTCGATGGATACCAGCAGCCGGCGCTTTATCCCAGCCGATGGCCTTAGCTACAGCATCTAGTACCGCCAGGTCTTTTTTGCCTTGTAATAGCGGACGACGGAATTGCACCGGATCTTTGCCAGCGGCATGTGCAAGTTCATCAATAAAGCATTCGCGGTAGAACGGATTATTGGTATGTGCAACCGCGCGCCAAAACCCTGGGGGTACGTGAACATCCCGCATCACATACTCGTTGGTGAAATTCGGCACGGCGTAGGGGTTATCCCTAAAAACCCGGGTATTAATCTGGTCAACACCGTCTTTGATGAATTGCGGGTAAACCGTAATCGCAATCGATTGATCCGACTGCCGCACATGCCAACCCAGCCACTGACCATCTTTATCGAGCGCACCGCGAATCTTGACCAGCGATACTGGACGGTAGCGGCCCTGACGCATGTCTTCTTCACGCGACCATTGCAAGCGGATGGGCGTGCCGGGTAAGGCCATCGCGATTTTGACGGCCTGCTTGGTGAAATCCTGATGCGGACCGCGTCGACCAAACCCACCACCAGCGTGCATTTTATGAATATGAATTTTTTGCAGTGGTAAGCCTGAAGCATCGGCTGCAGCGGCAATCGACGATTCGCCATTTTGCGTACCAACCCAAACTTCTAATTTGTCTGCCGTGTACAGCGCAGCAGCGTTTTGCGGCTCCATGGTGGCGTGATTCATAAAGCCGGTGTAAAACTCGGCCTCGAGTACCTTATGCGCATTGGCGAATGCTTTATCAACATCGCCGTCCTTGCGTGCGATCGGAGCGTTCGCTTGCGTCAGGCCTTCGCGCAGATTGGCCATGATGGAATCGCTGGAAACTTTGTCTTTATCGCCGTTCTCCCAGCTGACTTTTACTTTCTTGAGCGCCTCATTGGCTTGCCACCAGTTGGTGGCAAGCACCGCGATCCAGTCATCACCCGTGACAACATGCCTCACCCCCGGCATCGCCTTGGCAGCGCTATCGTCATGGCTCTTCAAGAAACCACCGAAGACCGGGCTTTGCAATATCGAGGCATGGAGCATGCCGGGTAGGCGAATGTCGGACGCATAGATTTGCGATCCATTTACCTTTGCTGGAATATCGAAGCGTGCAGGTGAGGTACCCGCGATCTTCCAGTCTTTGGGATTTTTCAGCGGTGGATTCTCTGGTACTGGCAGCGTCGATGCCAGCGCTGCCAGTTCGCCATAACGTAATGTTTTGCCCGAGCTATGAATCACCCGACCATTCTCTGCGCGGCACTCAGAAACGGGCACGTTCCATTGCTGGGCAGCGGCGGCAATCAGCATCATGCGTGCAGCAGCGCCGCCTTTGCGGACATAGTCATGGGAATCGCGGATACCACGGCTACCGCCGGTAGACATGTCTTTCCATATCTTGTTGCGACGGATATGTTCGTTGACATCAGCGTACTCGGGGCGCACCTTGCTCCAGTCGCAAGCAAGTTCTTCCGCTACCAGCTGGGCCAGCCCGGTAAATGTGCCTTGGCCAAGCTCAGAGCGGGCGATGCGGATGGTTACCGTGTCATCGGGTGCGATCACGACCCAGTGCGTAACTTCGGTAGCGCCCGGATTAGCGGCGGCCCCCTGTATGCCCAGCACAAAGGCACCGCTCAGTGCAGCAGATTGCTTCAAAAAGGTGCGGCGAGCGGGGCGGGTGGGGACGATGCTCATGCGATGACTCCGTGGGGTGAGGTTTACCAACTGGATTCTAAAGCATGGAAGAAATGCGCCGCTTGAGCTTTGGAAAGTGAAATCGGCGGCGCGACACGGTAAACTGACCCATAAAGGCTAGGGAGAAACTGGATGGATGTCGCTTTGGTATTGGCGTGCTTAGTTGGTCTGGCCATCGGCTTGCTGCTGATGGCGCTTTGGATGAGAGGCCGCTACAGCGCCGAGCAGGCCGTAGCGCAGGAGCGCTTGCGTGCACTAGAGACGCAGCTGGTGCAGGCCTCAGAGTTGGCCAATAATTTGCAGGCGCAGTTATCAGGCGTGCAGCGCGAGCTGGCAGCGGAGACCGCACGCACTACGGAGCAGCAGCGGCATGCAGAAGAGCAGCGTCTGCGTCTGCAAGAAATGAGTGAGTCAGCACGCAAGAGCTTGACCGAGGAATTCCAGAACCTAGCTAGTACGATTTTGGAAGACAAGTCACGTCGCTTTAGCGAGCAAAATCTGCAAAGCTTGGGTCATGTACTGGATCCTTTCAAAGAACGACTCAATGAGTTCAAGAAACGCATTGAAGAGATGCATTACCAAGATGCGCAGCAGCAGGCGATGCTGAAATCGGAATTGGACAGCCTGAAATCCTTGAACCTGCAAATGACCGCCGAGGCGCATGATCTGGCGACCGCGCTCAAAGGGCAGGCTAAGAAGCAAGGCAACTGGGGTGAATTAGTTCTTGAGAATGTACTGGCGCGTTCTGGTCTACAGGAGGGTAAGGATTACCGGCGCGAGGTCACCTTCAAAAGCGAAGATGGCAAGCGGCGCCCGGATGTGATCATTTACCTGCCAGATGCCAAGCATCTGATTGTGGATGCCAAGGTCTCGCTCAATGCCTACACCCGCTATGTCAATGCCGAGGATGAACTGGACCGCAAGCAGGCGCTATCCGAGCACGTCAAAGCCGTCGCTGACCGTATTAAAGAGCTGGCCGATCGGCGCTACTTTGAACTGGGTGAGTTGAATTCACCCGAGATGGTGTTCATGTTCGTACCGGTTGAGTCTGCATTTGTTGAGGCCTTGCGTGCCGATGAGAGCTTGTTTCAGCAAGCACTCGAGCGTAATGTGCTGGTGGCAACGCCCACCACCTTGCTCACCAGTCTGAATATCGTGCGTCAGCTATGGCGTCTTGAAAAACAAAACGCGCACAGCGCCGCTCTGGCGGAAAGCGCCGGCAAGCTTTATCACAAGCTGGCGGTGTTTGTTCGATCGATGGAAGAGCTGGGCGGCAAACTTGATGCGGCGCGTAGCAGCTACACCAAAGCGTTTGGTCAGCTATATCAGGGCCGAGGGAATTTGATCAAACAGGCCAAGGATTTCGAGCGCCTGGGGGTGGCGGTCAAAGCCGCGCTGCCGCAGGATTTGGTCGACAAGGCTGAACTAGAGCTTGATCTGTTGCCGTATGCTGATGCCACGCGGATATCGGATGATGGCGAGCTAGCACTCGATGAGACCGCAGACCCGGAGGATAAAGCGGCCTGAGCTTGCCAGAGGCGGATGAGTACCATCCCGTGGGGCGGGAAAATTAATACTTCGATAACTTATTAGGCAAAAAAGACGGCTCCAATGGAGCCGTCTCTCTTAATTCTGTATTCAGCCGGTCTAGGACCGGCTTGCAAACCGTGAATTAACGGTTAGCGATGTACATAGTGATTTCGAAACCGAAACGCAGGTCAGTTGCTGCAGGTGTAGTCCATGCCATGATGATCTCCAGTAAGTTAGATTTGTGAAACACCGCCCAGATATCTAGACGGTGGAGTGGATCATGCTCGAACCCGACTTGCCCGGCATCGGTGAATGTCTGAATTGAATCTAATGAAATTCATGAACCGCCCGGACTGTCCTTGGCCGCGCCCGGTGCTGCAACGGGTGGGCTGATATCATCCGGCCTCGCTAGCACAGTCTACCCGAAGGGCGTCCAGCCCCCACAAATCACCATGAACACCGACGGCGCGACCGCCAACACTGCAGCGCAGCATCTACCTGCCCGGGCCACTGGCATGAGCCTGCGGCTGAAGATCAATTTGATCTTCTCCGGCCTGACGGTGTTGATTTTTGCGGTGCTGTTCGCTGTCGAGATCGCCGGCACCCGGGCCAGCGTGCGCGAGGAAATGGAAGCCTCCAGCCGCATCGCGACCCAGTTGCTCGGTCGAATCAGTCACTTCTATTCGCGCGACTTGATGCCTGAGTTGGTGGAATTCTTGCGCGACACTGGGCGTGTGCGTGCCAACGATATCCGCCTGTATGACACTGCCGGTACTTTATTGTACGAGTCGCCGCCATCGCTTTACAAAGCCGGGCGCGACGCCCCCACCTGGTACACCTCGTTGGTTCGTCCACCGTTGACCGAGCGGGTTATTCCCTTGGATGGCGCGAAGCTGGTTTTAACCGCGAACCCGACACGCGCCATTCTGGATGGCTGGGACAATCTCTACGACATCCTGTTCTCACAGTTCTTGGTGCTTTTACTGGCCGATCTGGTGGTGTTTTGGCTAGTCGGCAAATGGATGGCGCCGCTCGAGCGGATCGAGCGTGGCTTGCGTGAGATTGAGCAGGGTGACCATCACGTCAGACTACCGCCGCTACAAGGTAAAGAGGCTGGCGAGATGGGGCGGGCTTTCAATCGCATGGCGCAAGCCGTCGAGGACAATATTCAAGTACGTCAATCTAGTGCCGAGGCGCAGGCCAGGCTGGAAGCGCAGCGCGAGTTCACGATGCTGCTGCATGCGCGTATTGAAGAAGAGCGAGCTGCCATCGCGCGCGAACTGCATGATGAGCTAGGGCAGTCGCTCACGGCCATTCGTAGCATTGCGAAGTCAATGATGCAGCACCCGGATGTCGCCGGTGGCCCGCTCGAGCGGCACGCCAATATGTTGTTCGATACTGCAGGCATGACCTCGGACGCCATGCGGCGTTTGATACCGCGCTTACGTCCGATTCAACTCGAGGGCATGGGCTTGGTCGACGCAGTACGCGATCTGTTGACAGAAACCCAGCAAAACCACACAGAGGTTCGATTCGAGTTATCGGTTGCGCGTGAGGGCTTGCCCCCGCTAGATGATCAGCTAGAGCTATCTGCCTACCGCATCGTGCAAGAGGCGGTGACCAATGTGGTCAGGCATTCAGGCGCCAACCGGGCGATGGTGGTGATCGGCGTAGAGAATCAACTGCTGAAGATCACGATCGCCGATAATGGCAAAGGTGCCGAGTCCTTGAAGCGCGAGGGACACTACGGCGTACGTGGCATGCAAGAGCGTGCCGCCGCTTTCGGTGGTGATATTGTGTTTGGCAGCAGTGCCGAAGGTGGCTTGGCGGTGCGGGTGAGTTTGCCGCTGAGTCCGACCGGCGAGGTATGAGATGAAAAAAACGATTAACGTCATGCTGGTCGATGATCACGCGGTAGTGCGCTTCGGCTTTCGTATGCTGCTGGAGTCGACCGACGATATCAAGGTGGTTGCAGAGGCGGACTCTGCGGAAGCCGCCTACCAACAGATCCCGGTGGCGAAACCCGATGTGATCGTGATGGATATCTCGCTCGGTGGCACCATGGGTGTTGAGGCGACGCGCCGTATTGTTGCGCGCGACAAAGGTGCGAAGGTGCTGGGTCTATCATCACACGAAGACCCTAGCTATGTACGCTACATGCTGAAGGCCGGTGCACTGGGCTATCTGTCCAAGCGCAGTGCGCCTGATGAGTTGATGCACGCGATTCGTCAAGTCGCCGAGGGGCGTATGTATATCGAAGCCAGCCTGTCGCAGCGCATGGCTTTGGAAGAGTTTAATGGCGAGAAAAGCCCGATCGAGGTGCTATCAGAGCGCGAGTTCGGTGTCTTTATCCAACTCGCCAAGGGTTTGTCGGTGAATCAGATTGCTGAGTTACTGACCATATCGCCGCGTACCGTGGGCACGCACTTGTACAACGTGAAGCAAAAACTTGGCGCGGCCAACCAGGCAGAGCTAACGCTGATTGCAGTACGGCACGGGCTGATCGAGACCTGATCTTCCCTCAAAGCACTACCCTGTCATGGTCGGCGGCACAGCGTGCTGTGACTATCAGGTTCTGCGGCTCTCCCACCGCGCAAGCAGTTCTTTCATTTAGCAACTACCTTCCGTCGGCGTAGTACACCAGCAATACATTCCTGCGAATGCAGCCTTGTCTCCGGATGGCAGACTAGGTGCATTCCATACTGATCTGGCATCTGCAATGCCAGCTGATATCGATGCGACCTCTGAGTCACTCTGATCCCTCGTCGTCGGCCCCTCAGTATGCGCCAGAGGATGCGCGTCCTGTTGATCGCGAGTTGCTGATCGATATCGATTTTTTCGACGCGAAGGGGCGTTGGAATCCTACCCATGTTGTGTTCTGCCCAGCAGAAGATCAAGCTCGCGCAAAAAGTCTTTGGGCGCGCTGCTTTAGAGGCTTTATGGCTTTGCATGGAAAACTGTGGGCGAAAAACTATTTGAGTAGTCACTTTCGAAATAAGCCAGAGTCAAAGGCATTACTTGAGCAGATCAAGCGTTCCGGCATTGTCGATAACAAGATGTTCCGAGAGACAGTCGCACATTGCACATTGCTGTATGAAGATCTAGAGCAAGTCGCTACCGGAAAAGTCTTGGGGGAGAATCGTATTGTTCCTGCCTCACCAATCAAAGATCTGGATAAGATTGTCTCGCAACACTTTTTAAAGATTGACTGGAAAGAATGTGCCGAAAAAAAGCAATTCGGGTGGCTTACCTTGGGCGTAGCAAGAAATATCCAGAAAATCCTCAATGAGTTAACTCCAAATGAGAAAAATGACCAAGTTGCTGAACAACTCCGTGATTTCATGGATGAATATGAGAATTGGTTAGGAGATCCTCCTAAAAATTCAGAAGGAAAAAAAAGTTTGATTGATGTCGTTTTAGAAGCTACCGATCAGATAGAGTACAAGAATCGGGAAGAAATCGCTGACATTATTTTTGATGCAGTTGATGACTATATTGTTCGCTCCGAAGACAACAAGATAGTTCAAGAAAAAATCGTAGCAATCCAGCGTGGTAATAAAAATATAGCGGAAAGTCCGGAAGTAATAGATTGGTCGTTTGTGAAGGATGAAGCTACTAAAAAATTCGTGATCTCAAAACAGGTGAGTAAAAGTGACTAGGTAGTAAGTCTGGAGGTTTCATGAAAAGGTGCTTATTCGCCATTACCCTTATCCTCGTCGCGACACTATGTCCGGCAATAGCCGAGCCAAATATTCAATGGGGCATCACGATTTCCTCGGGAGGTACGCCGCCGCCCCCAGCTCGCTATGAGCCTTTGCCACCAACGCGGCCAGCGCATGTTTGGGTGCGTGGTTACTGGGCGTGGGACGGCAATGATTACCGTTGGGTACCTGGGCGTTGGGAGCGTGCACGCGTTGGTTATGTCTTCGTACAGCCTGAGTGGATACAGAGCCCGCAGGGATGGCAATTTCAGCAGGGCGGGTGGCAGGATGATCAGCGTCGTGGCCGCGACCGCCATCGCGAGCCTGATCGAGAAGAGTCACCTGGGTACGGCCGTTGCCCACCGGGTCACCGTAAGAAAGGGGACTGCTAAGTGGGCACGCAATAGCTCGCGCTGGGTCAGGGTAAATTTCCTTGAATGGGTTTAGTGCAGATGGCGTTTCAGGTATTCGCTGATCTGGCGCGCTGCGTAGCTTGAGATGTCGCTGTCGAATTGTTTGACGATCCGTTTACCGACTTTATCCGAGAATTGTTTGCGCAATATGCCTAAGAAAGCGGGAGGGGCTACAACCACCAGGCTGTCGTAGCGGCTTGCCTCGTAACCTTGATCGAGTAGCGCTGCAAGCTGACGCGAAAAATTCTCCTCATCATGTACGGCCTTGCTGACTCGTGGTTGTGCAGTATGAGAATGCTGACTGTTACCTTTGCCACAGAATCGACCTCTAGCATCGTGATGGAACTCCGCATCAGAAAATCGGCCTTCAGGGTTCAGTAGATCTTCTACCTCGTTGAGTTTGTCCAAGTTACCATCGTTCTCGAAAATTCTTGCTCTCGTCCTGTCGGCGACGATCACCCATTGCTTGGCCATCTGTATGCTCCCCGAGGCTTGCAGAATTTGATACGCATTGGCGCACGATGTTTCAACCAATTTTCGAATGCTAGGCGCAGTCCAGCTACGAAAAATTGATACGGCTCAAGCAGGGGTCTGAGGGTCGCACTTAATGTGCGCAAAAGCATTGATTGAATGATAAATATGGGCAAGTTACACACACACTATGACAACTTGAAGGTTGCACGGGATGCGCCACCCGAAGTTATTCGTGCGGCTTACAAGACGCTGTGCCATAAGTTTCATCCGGACCGGCATGGTGGCAGTGAGAAAGCAACCCAGACCTTCCAGCTTATCAACGAAGCGTACGCGACACTTTCCGATCCCTCCCGACGCTCACATCATGATGCGTGGATTGCCAAGCGCGAGGCGCAAGACATCCGCACTACCTCGCAGTCGCCTGAGAAAATCTGGAATGGACGCGAGCGGCGTCGGCGTCCTTCGGCTGGTAGCGCCAGCCAGTCATTTTTTCAGGTCTGGCAGGAACTCACCGATCAGCCAAACCGACCAGTGATCACCATTGCCTTGTGGGCATCGATAGGTATGATGGGTATCATGCTGGTGTTGCTATTCCAGTCTTAGAAAACACCTCATCGAGCGATGTGACCAAGCTCATTCATCGCTGTCAAAAACGAATTGCGTCTGACCGGGATACCCGCCCATACCGCGTCGCCCACGTGTACCTCGTATGGGGCTCACCAAAAGATTGCTTGGGACGAGCCGGTTAACCGAACGGCGGATCGCGAGTAGTTGCTCGGTACGCACCAAACGAACCAGACTCAGCATCACCTGACGCGATAGCCAGACTTCGCGTGCGCTATCACCCGTTCGGGCAGATGAATGCAGAAAAGTATCCATCAGAATTTCAGAAGTTGGTGTGGGATCTGAAAGGCAATTGGTTTGCATGGTCGCACTCGTCATCCTTAAGTTCAAAAAAAATAGGGGTGTTAAAAAGGAGAAAAGAGTCTAGCGGGAATCCCTCCGAAATACAGCGTAGTCCGATTGAGACAAGTCAATGGCGCGGCAACATGCATGAAAATGAGTCAGTCGCTTTCCTCGCGAATTCTCATGAGCGACCAGACGATCGCTGATCGAATTGGTTACACCGCTTCGCTAGCGGGATGTTGGCTTTGAGGTAATGGGTAGCTTACTCAGCATGAGGTGGGAAATACCACAGGATGATTCAAGCACACCCATCGGTTTGCGTTGAATCAAGTAAGGTGATCTACAAAGGCACAGAATCTACCGACCGTATTTCAGTACTGAATTCTCTTGCCAACGGGAGGTCACCATGGAGCAGCTCAGCGGACGCCACAGGGCGCAACTTGAAGAGATTCTGGCGCAGCGTGAAAAGGCACTACGTGAGGATATTCACCGAGAGATGATTCAGCAAGAAGACTTCGCGCAAGTCGCGGGTGAGTCACCCGATCCGGGAGACTTATCGTTTGCTGACCTGTCGGTCGATCTCGGTAATGCATCAGTAACACGCGATCTGCATGAACTTCGCGCCGTCGAGCAGGCCCGTCAGCGCCTGCGAAGCGGTCGCTACGGTGAGTGCGTCAGCTGTGGCTACCCGATACCGTTTGAGCGACTGCTGGTGATGCCTACTTCCGAACGTTGCGCGCGCTGCCAGCAGAATTTCGAGCATACCTACCAGGGTGGGAGACGCGGCGCCACGATGTAGTTTTGCCAGCAGGGGTATCATCCACACGCCCGCGTAGTACGCGGGCGTGATTTTTGGAGATTTGGATGATTCGCAACACCGCCCTGATTTTTGCCCATGCTGTGCGTATGACCCGCCGTGACTGGCGCGCTGGTGAATTGCGTTTTTTGTTGCTGGCACTGGTGATTGCCGTTGCTGCATCGTCGGCAGTCGGGTTTTTCGTGGATCGCATGAATCGTGCGCTTAGCCGTGATGCCGCGCAGTTGCTGGGCGCTGACCTGTTGGTACGCAGCGACTATCCATTGAATCAGGCATGGCGCACTGAAGCCCAGCGTCTTTCGCTATCGCTCGCAGACACCGTGACCTTCCCGAGTATGGCCAGCACAGGGGATGGCGAGCAGGTCGATACGCGATTGGTGGCGGTAAAAGCAGTGTCATCGGACTACCCCTTACGCGGCAACTTGCAACTGGAGCGCGCCGGAACAACCGATACCGCGCGTGGCGCGCCTAAGCGTGGCGAGGTCTGGGTAGACGCGAGTTTTTTGGCCTCACGGCAGATTACTCAGGGTGCGACACTGAAACTGGGCGAGGGCAGCTTCCGGATTTCGGCGACGATTTTGTTGGAGCAGGACCGCGGCGCAGGGTTCATGAGCTTCGCGCCTCGCGTCATGATCGCTCTTGAAGATTTAGAGGTAACCGGCTTGCTGCAACCCGGTTCGCGGATCACCTATCGTTTGCAAGTAGCGGGTGACCCGGACAAGGTACGCTCGTACCGGCTGTGGCTGGAAGATCAGATCAAGACCACTGACACGCGCGGTGTTCAGCTGGAGGCGCTTGACGCGGGGCGGCCCGAGATGCGGGCCACGCTAGATCGGGCACGTCAATTTCTTGCGCTGGTGAGTCTGTTGACGGCTATGTTGGCGGCGCTGGCGATTGCGCTGGCGGCACGACGCTTCATGCAGCGTCATCTGGATGGTGTAGCGATGCTGCGTTGCCTCGGGCTTCAGCAAAATGAGGTCACGCAGATCTACTTGATCGAATTTTTACTGATTGGTCTGGCGGGTGGCGTGATCGGTGCGATGGCCGGATTCGGCGCCCATTTCTTGTTGTTGCAGTGGTTGGGCTCACTGATGCAAGTTGCCCTTCCGGCACCGGGTTGGCTGCCCTTGTTGCAAGGCGTACTGACGGGTTTGCTTTTGTTACTTGGGTTTGCGCTACCGCCGGTCCTGCAATTACGAAACGTACCGCATAACCGCGTGATCCGTCGCGAACAACCGGTGCCACAGCCATTTACGCTGGCAGGTTACCTGATTGCGCTGGTGTGCTTTGTAACACTACTACTGTGGCAAACCGGTGAGCTGAAATTGGGGCTGTGGACTGCGGGTGGTTTTGCTGCAGCACTCGTGCTGTTCGCCGGTTGTGCGTGGGCGCTATTGCGTGTACTGCGCTTGACTCGGACATCGCTGGATGCACCTGCCTGGCGCTTTGCGCTGGATTCATTGCGGCGCCGCCCCGCGGCAAGCGTGCTGCAGATCGTATCGCTGGCGCTTGGCTTGATGGCGCTACTCCTACTCACGGTGACGCGCCATGACTTGCTCTCCGCGTGGCAGCAATCAGCACCGCCGGATACGCCCAATCATTTCATCATCAACATACAACCCGAGCAGCGAGCGCCGATTGAAGAAATTTTGCACGCCAATGGGATGGGCGATGTTCAGCTTTATCCCATGATTCGAGGTCGGCTGATTCAACGCAATGATACGGTCATCGGTCCGCAAAGTTTCACAGAAGAGCGTGCGCAGCGACTGATAGAGCGTGAGTTCAATTTGTCGACGATGCCATCGCTACCGCCCGCGAATACGATTGTGCAGGGACGTTGGTTTGATGCGTCGGCGCAGCGTGAGTCTTCGGTTGAGCAGGGTATTGCGAAGACACTCGGCTTGAAGCTGGGCGATCGCTTGCGTTTCGATGTTGCCGGCGTGCCGGTTGAGACGACGATTACCAGTATTCGCAAACTGGACTGGGGATCGATGCGGGTCAATTTCTTTGTCATCCTTGATCCGGCCGCGGGCGCTGCCCTGCCCAGTACCTCGATTACTGCGTTCTACTTGCCACCGTCGAAGCAAGCGTTGGTGAATCAACTGGTACGGGATTACCCTAACTTGACGATTGTTGATGTCGGTAGCATGGTGGTGCAGGTACAGCAGGTGATTAGTCAGGTGGTGAGCGCAGTCGAGTTCTTGTTTTTGTTCACGCTTGCGGCAGGGGTGATGGTGCTTGCGGCAGCGATGCTGGTGTCACAGCATGAACGTGCGCATGAATCAGCTTTGCTACGCGCACTCGGAGCGACCCGTGCGCAGCTTTCGAATGCGCAATGGGTTGAGTGCGTTCTGGTGGGTGGCAGTGCAGGCTTGCTGGCGGCGATCGGTGCTACTGCAGTCGGTTGGGTACTGGCGTATCAGGTGCTTGATGTGGAATGGATTTTCCGGCCGACGGTACTCCTTGTGGGGCTGGCCTTGGGTGTGGCCAGCGCCTTGGCAGGTGGCTGGTTCGGATTACATCGCGTGCTGTCGAGGCCGCCCATACTCACCCTGCGAGAAGGCTGAGTACCGTCAAGCATCAGAGGGCTTACCCCACGTAGAGTCCTCCCCACGTTAGCGTTCGTGGGGAGTGTTGATGCGAAGGTGTGACCTGATAAGCGTTGTTGCGATTTCTCTCGTGCTCTGTATTGCAGGGTGTTCGTCGATGGCGCCCGGCATACAATTTTCCAAGGCGACTGTCGTTGAAGGTGACGAAGCCAAGGAAGTGAATCCTGCGATCGAATTGATCACGCCTGCCTTGGTCAAGTCGGAGCAGCAGGCGCGCGAGCAGCGTGCACTGGAAGATGTCAGCGTGCTGATGAAGCCTGCACAGCCGTATCGGGTTGGTGCGGGAGATGTACTCAGCATCGTTGTCTGGGATCACCCTGAGTTATCGGCGACCATGCTGCCACCTTTGCCCGCTGCAGGTATGGGCGCGATTGGTGTTGCGGCCAGCCCGATGCAACCCGGCTCCGGCTTCGAGATCGATCAGAACGGCATGCTGGATTTTCCCTATGCGGGCCGGATAAAGGTCGCTGGTCTGACACCGAGCGAAGTTCATGCATTACTGAGCAAACGACTCGCGACCTACTTGCGTGATCCCAAGGTCACGCTCAAAGTCCAGCACTACCGTAGTCAGCGTATCTACGTCGACGGCGAGATCAAGTTGCCCGGCGTGCAGCCCATCAACGACATGCCGATGACACTGACCGAGGCTATCAATCGCGCCGGCGGCATGAATCCATTAGCAGATCAGAGCCGAATTCTTCTCACCCGCGAACAAAAGACGTATGCCATCAATTTGCCGCAGCTGGTACAACGCGGCGTTAATCCTGCATTGATCATGCTGGCCAATGGCGATCTGGTACGGGTCATGTCGCGCGACGATAACAAGGTTTTTCTGTCTGGCGAAGTCAGCTCACCCCGTGCGCTACCGATGCGCAACGGGCGACTCACACTGAATGAGGCTTTAGGCGAAGCCGGGGGTATCAATCCAGTGACGGGTGATGCGCGCAAGGTGTACGTCGTGAGGCGCTCGGTCGGTTCATCACGCGTGTACCAACTAGATGCTAATGCTCCCGGCGCATTAGCCGTTGCCGAGGGATTCGAGTTACAGCCCAAGGATGTGGTGTATGTCGCCGCGACCGCACTTACTAACTGGAGTCGTACGGTCAGCGCGATGATCCCTGGTTCGCTACCGACTGCGGTCATCGCCACTACGCCGGCGCCCGGACGTTGATTGTTACGCTTTCTCGACTCACCCCTCGGAAACTGATCGAATGCCGCAACCACCTTTGCAGCTGAGCCATATGGGCGAGCAGCCCCTTATTTTGTCGGATGATCACACCTCCGAGCTACGTGCTTACCTTGACGTCTTGCTTCGCCATGCTTGGATGATCGGCTGGGTGACGCTGATCGTGACCTTGCTAGGCACACTGTATGCCTTCACCGCGCGGCCAGTCTATGAGACCAGCCTGATGGTTCAGGTCGAAGAGAAGGGACAGCGCGATCCAAAAAATATTCTCGGCGAAGCAGGTGCCATCATCGATTACAAGACTGCCGCCTCTGCAGAGGTCGAGCTGATACGCTCTCGTCTCGTGATTGCGCGCGCGATTGATCGGCTGGGTTTGAATATCACCGCAAGACCAGAGCGTTTCCCCATTATCGGTGGTTTGATCGCAGCAGTGGGTCTTGCCGAATACCTACCCGCGTTGCGGGGTCTTGGTGGTTACGCTTGGGGCGATGAGCGTATCGAGGTTGGTCTATTCGATGTGCCGGAGTATCTTGAAAACCGGTCGTTCAGCGTGCGTGTATTGGGGGGCGGTCGCTACCAACTGAGTGATAACGATAGCGGAATCAGTATTGAGGGCCGTACCGGCCAAAGTCTTACCGAGACTACGGCCTATGGCCCGCTTGATCTACGGATCGATAGGCTGTCAGGTGTCCCAGGGACACGATTTTCACTCGTGTGTCGCTCACGCATGGCAACGATCGAAGCTGTACAAAAAGCACTGGATGTCCAAGAGGTGGGCAAGCAATCCGGTGTGATCGTAGCGACGCTGAAGGGTGCTGGCGCTTTAGAGGTCTATCGGCTACTGACCGAGATCAGCCGTGAGTATCTTGCACAAAATGGCGCGCGTCGTACCGAGGAGGCTGATCGCTCGCTGGCCTATCTGAATCAGCGATTACCCGAGGTAAAGCAACAGCTGGAGCAAGCTGAGGCGCGCTATAACGCATTCCGCAATACGCATGGAGCAGTCGACGTTGGGGAAGAGGGTAGGCTCAACTTGCAACGATCCTCTGCAGCGCGCACACGCAAAATCGAGCTTGAGCAAAAGCGAACGGAGCTACTGTCGCGCTATACCGCAGCGCATCCCGCAGTCACCGCGATTGACCAGCAAGTGCGAGAGCTGGCACAAGAGCTGCGCGATACCGCAACCCAGCTTCGGCAATTACCGCTGTTGGAGCAAGAGATGGTGCGACTGGCTCGCGAGGTGAAGGTTAATAGCGAGCTGTACACTGCACTCATCACCTCGGCGCAGCAACTGCAACTGATCACGGTTGCGCGGACCAGTAATGTACGTTTGATTGATACACCTGAACGGCCAGATCAACCGGTGACACCGAATCGCCCACGCATTATTGCGGTAGCGATGTTCCTCGGCATTTGCATTGGTGTGATGCTTGCCTTCTTGCGGCGTTCAATTCGGCGCACTGTTGATGACCCGGAGCAGCTTGAGCGCATGTTCGGCCTGCCGATCTATGCCAGCATCCCGCATAGTCAGATACAGCAGACATTGGTGGCGACTAGCCGTGATCCGACCAAACTATCGCTGCTGTCGCGAGTCGCGAGTATGGACGTGGCCGTCGAAGGCTTACGCAATTTACGAAGCGCGCTGCAATTCTGCATGAAGCAAAGCGCCAATAATATTGTTCTGATCACCGGCCCGACCGAAGGCATCGGAAAATCGTTTTTATCGGTGAATTTGGCGGCCATCATGGCGGCCTCCGGAAAGCGCGTACTGCTGATTGACGGCGATTTGAGGGATGGACAGCTCCATCGCTATTTTCACAGCGAGCGCGCAATGGGTTTGGCGGACCTGCTGAATGGGACGCAGCTTGAGCGAGTACTGCGCCCTTCTGTGCTGGAAAATCTTGATTTCATCGCGACCGGTAGCTTGTCACCGAACCCGGCTGAGTTACTGCTGCGCCCAGAGCTAGCGACCATGTTGGGCCAACTCGCACCACAGTATGATCTGGTGCTGATTGATGCCGCTCCTCTATTAGCAGTTGCCGATAGCCTCGTCTTGGGCACACATGCCGGCGCTATCTTGCTGACGGCGCGTGCCGGGCGCACCCTACCAGGTGAAGTTGCCGAGGCACTGAAACGACTCGCACGCGCAGGTCTTGCTGCCAAAGGTATGGTGTTCAATGACCTCGCCGAGGATGCGAGTGGTTACCGCTACGGCAAACACTACGGCTACGGAAAACTCCGTCAGATTAGCTACTCCCCCAACACTAAGCAAGCAACGGCGGGCGCATGAATCATCACGCACTAGCGACCGAGATATCGGTGCCCGGGATAGATATTCTTCGTCTCGCACGTGCTCAAGATCCTGGCCTTGCCACCGAATTCCATCGATGGCCCTTGCCCGACTATGTTTGGCCGGCGCTAGAAAGATGCTATCGCAGCATCTACTGCTCGGAGGCGCAGCTCAGGATTTCAGGTGCCATGACACCGCGTATTGAAGCCTGGGTAGCGCGGCGCGATGGCTGTATTTCAGCCGTAATTCTTTTCGAGCGCCATCAGCATCAAATACGCGTATTGAATGAGGTGTTTGTGCTCTCAGCGCAAGTGCTTGGCGATTTTGCCGATGCCGTATTTGCGCTATATCCCAAGCCTCACATGATACGCATTCATGCCGTCAGAATCGCCGCGCTACCCAAGCAATACATCAGCTTATCGGTGGCTGTATCAGATGACTTCCTGTTAAAGCTGCCTCCTAGTTCAGAACAATGGCAGCGATCTCTGTCTGCGCGTACACGCGAGAAACTACGCTACTACCTGCGCCGAGCGCAGCAGCGCGCACCGACATTTAATTTTCGAACGTTTGGTTGTAATGAATTAAGTCTTGCGCAGATCAAGCAGATCATTCAGTTTAACCGCGCCCGCATGCAGGTCAAGGGCAAGCGTTTCGGAATGAGCGCTATTGAAGAGCGCGAGATTTGCCAGATCGTGCTTGAGCGCGGACAGTTATCCATCATTGAGATCGACGGTCAACCATGCGCTGGGCTGCTATGCACTTCGGTGGGCGGTGAGGTTTTCATGCACGTGATTGCCCATGATCCTGCCTACGATGATCTTCGGCTGGGCCTTCTATGCTGTGCGCTGACGATTGAAGATGCAATAGCCAAAGGATGTCAGCAATTTCACTTTCTTTGGGGGCGATATGACTACAAGACCCGACTCGGTGGTGAGCGAGAGGTGCTATCACAAGTATTGGTGTTTCGCGATGCATGGTCTTTAGTACAGCAGCCTGGCCCTCTGATAGCGCACCTGCTGGCCTCAGTTCGGGCATGGGTACGACATCAACGCCACCGTTGAATCGAAGCAGATCGCATAAGGAGTCGTATGTTCATCGACACGCGCCAGATCAATGACGGTAAAGCATTGATCGTGACTGTTTGCATTATCGGGGGTGGTGTTGCCGGATTAACGATTGCGCGCGAGTTGGAGCAGGCGGGCGTCGATACCTGCGTACTGGAGAGTGGTGGCTTTGAGCCCGATGATGCGAACCGTGATTTGTACCGCGGGCGTTCAACGGGTATTGATTACCAATTTGCCGATGGTTGCCGTGCACGATTTTTAGGGGGGAGCAGCAATTGCTGGGGTGGTTGGAGTCGACCGCTGGATGCCTGGGACTTTGAACAGCGTGACTGGATACCGAATAGCGGTTGGCCCTTCGGTCTCGACGAGATCGCACCTTACTATGCACGAACACACGAACTGCTCAAGCTGGGGCCGATCAACTTCGACCCCCATTACTGGGAGCAGGCGATCGGCCGAAAGGATGTGCGACGCCTGCCACTTGGTGACGGGGATGTGCGCGATACGATATCGCAGTTCAGCCCACCCGTTCGGTTCGGCAAGCATTATCGACAAGAGCTCAAGCTAGCGCGTCATGTACGGGTATTCTTGTATGCGAATGTGACTGAGCTGGTTCCCGATCTGCTGGCGATGCGGATCAAGCAAGTCCGTGTGCAGACACTCAACGGCAAGAGCATGACTGTGGCGGCACGATTGTTTGTGCTGGCCAGCGGTGGTATCGAGAATGCGCGGCTGCTGCTTGCGTCCAACCGAGTGTTCAGTCAGGGCGTGGGGAATCAACATGATCTGGTGGGACGCTACTTCATGGATCACCCGCGTATGGTAGTTGGCCAGGTTCAATTTAAGCAGCAGTGGTCGCGTAACAAGCTATACGACATCAAGTATCACTATATGAACAAGGCGGTGTCTGCGCACGGCCAGCATATCGCTGCGCAGCTCGCCTTGACGCCACAAGCGATGCAGCGGGAGCGCGTGCTGAATGCGCGTGTATGTTTTTGCTCAGAATTTCCGGGAGAGGGTAGTGAGGGAGCTAAGGCACTGTTTCGCGTCAAACAGTCGCTTTTGAAAAAAGATCAACCCGGGCATACGCTAACCGATGACGCGCTGGCGATGGCGCGTGATCCATTCAATACATTCTTATATGGCTTCACACGGCTATGCCATCCCCGTTTCCTGATACGCAATGTGGGCTTTCAGCTGATTGTTGAGCCGCTTCCCGATCCGAATAGTCGCGTCAGCTTGTCTACCACCCAACGCGATGCGCTTGGCATGCCGCGGGTGGAAGTTTGTTGGAAACTTGATCCTCTTGTACGGCGTACTGCCGATAAAACCCTTGCTCTTATCAGCCAGACCTTGCAAACCCGAGATATTGCGCAAGTCAGCGCATTGCCAGCGATAGAAAAATCCGGTTGGCCAAGTAGTTTCGAGCCCGAGGGCACTTGGCACCATATGGGGACTACGCGCATGCATGATGATGAGCGCAAAGGCGTGGTGAATCGGGATTGTAGAGTGCACGGTTACAGTAATTTTTTCATTTCGGGTAGCTCAGTGTTTCCGACGGCAGGTGCCAATTTCCCAACTATTACTATCGCTGCGCTGGCTATGCGGCTCGCGACGCACATAGTGGCAGAGCTGAGATCCTCCAGCAGTGCACCGATGGATAGCTCAGCGATCGATCAAACGACTTCCACCTTGTCGGTGACGGCTTCTCGCTAAAGCGGGCTTTCGCCTGGCGCTTCAAGCCGACGCTTCAAGCCGACGCTTCAACCCTTAGCTTCAATACCTCCCCGCCTTGGCAGGCAGTTTTTAACTGCCTGCCTGATTTCTTGCGCCGATTAGTACCTGTTATTTGAATTGACAAATTTTCCACAAAGAAATCTTTCTATTTCTTTCTGGAACTCTTCTCGTAAAGCAATGCTCTGACACAAGCATTTGCATGCGATCTCTTGTCTGAGATCACAAAATTTACGTGGGAGAAATACTTGATGTTAAAAGTGTCATTTGACGTCACCGCCATGCGTACGCTTTCGCTGACTGCCTTCACAGGCGTCTCAGTGATGCTGACCGCTTGTGGCGCTGGCTCTGGAACTGCGCAGTACACCCTCGATGCCAATGGCAATCTCACATCAGCCAGTGCAAGTACCAAGCTCGCCAGCGGCGCTGTCCAAACTGCATCACTCAGCACCAGTCCGGTTCCATCGGGATCTGGTAGCACAACGACGGGCTCCACCGGTACCAGCACAACGGGCACCACCGGCACGACCGGTACTACTGGAACCACGACTGGGACGACAGGCACCACGAGCGGGACGACTAGCACCCCCGGTGGCTGGGGTGCGACTACCTCGGGATCGACCAGTGCTGCCACCGGCTCAACCGCTACAGTCAATCCACAACCATTTGGTCAAAGTGGTGCGTTCACCTTGACTTTCTCGGACGAATTCACAGGTACTACGCTCGATGCGACCAAGTGGAATGACAAGATCTGGTATGAAACATCTAACGCGACCAAGAACTATGCGGTATCCAACGGTAGCCTGAAAATCTGGCCGCAGCGTGATGCCAGCGGCAAATTCTTCAACCGCACCATCGATACCGATGGCAAGTACTACCAGACTTACGGCTTCTTCGAAATCGAAGCCAAGCTGCCGATTGGTAAGGGTACCTGGCCTGCGTTTTGGTTGTTTAACCATATAGGCACCCGGCGCCCCGAGATTGACGTCATGGAAGCCTATGCCGGTGGCGGACCGAACAGCGGCTGGTCAGATGCTAACTTCCATCCGACCGCCTATGCAGCCACCATCTGGATAGACGCAGGCAAGCTTGGTGGTACCAAGACCATGGTCACCAGTGATCTTTCAGCGGCTTTCCACAAATACGCACTGAAGTGGGAAGCGGGTATGCAAACCTTCTATTTCGACGGTAAGCCGGTGTACAGCAAAGCGGTTGCCATGCCGGATCCGATGTACCTCATGCTTGATCTCTGGTATGGCAGTGCATCTGGTCAGCCAGATAACACAACACCGACAGGTATCGCCAACTCGTACGAAGTGAATTATGTGCGCGCTTGGAAGTTGTAATCAGCAACAGTTTTGATGGTGGGTGAATGCATCCGGTGACACCGGATGTTTGATAGGCCAGCCTTGTGCTGGCCTTTTTTTGTTTGGCTGCAATGTAACTCGCGCAGGCTGCTGCATGATTCAGCAGAACATGGCGCGCTATCTATTCTTCATTATTTTGTACTTACTGAGCCTATGCGCTGCTGCCCAGACCATACGCCCGATGCCTGTTGTCGTTCCCGATCAAGAGACGCTATGGCTTGATTGTGGTGAGGTCTACAGTGGTGAACTCAAGCTGGTTCAGGCACGCAATGTCACGGTTCGTACGGCCGGAAGCTGTGGCAAAGCGACATTGACACCGGCGATCCCGGTCAAGGGTTGGGCGCGCGATCCGCGTCGTCCGCAAGTCTGGTTCGCCGCTACTTCGTTCAGACCGTCGCAATTACAACTCGGTGAGGAGTTCATCGCCTTAGCCCATCACCCGAACACATCAGTACCCTGGCTCAAGGGCAAGCGGCAATCGCCACAACAACTACGAGTTACTTTACCGAATGATGATCTGAGTCACGCGAGTATTGTCTGGCGCGCAGCAGACTGGCTGATACAAAGCCGTGCAGTAGCAGGCTACCAAGCTGGGTTGTTGACGCTTGCACCGGGTGATGATGAAGGCTTTGGTTTGCTGCCGGAGACTGAGTTCTACCTCGAAGGTATGCGCTGGATGCTGGATTCACCCGGCGAATGGGCGTGGCATGAGGGCTTACTGTTTGTGTGGCCGCATGACGGTAAATCACCCGAAGGCCGTGCCTGGGCATCACAGCGTTCGCGCGCAATTGATGCACGCGGATCGCAGGGGGTTGCTATTGTTGGTGTTCGAATTTTCGGCGCAAGTGTCGGTGTCGATGGCAGCGGTAGCCGAAATCTGGTGGTTCGTGATACCGAGATCATCAATAGCTCAGAGGAAGCGCTATTACTGGGGAGTGGCGCACGCGTGCAAAGCCTGTGGGTGAAAGGTAGCCAACAACATGGGCTACGTGCGGACGACGATGCGATCGCAATTTCAGTAAGCGATAGCCGATTCGACGGTGTTGGCATGCTTGGCATGCCACGCCGGTCAAAAGGCGTGATCGTGTTCGAGACGGCGCGCGACGTGCTGGTTGAGCGTAACCAGATCAGCGATGCTGCCTATATCGGTATCCGGGTGTTTCGTGATGCGCGTGTGTCAGACAACGTGATCGCACGTGCCTGCCTGCGTTTGTCGGATTGCGGTGGTATCTATACCTTTGCGCGAGATCGGCAGCGCTTGAACACGATCATTGAGCGCAACCGCGTCAGCGGGCTTGCCGGACGCAGTGCCTACGGGATTTATCTCGATGATTTTGCCAACGGTGTCAGCGTATCCGCCAATCATCTTGAGAACAACGGCGGCGGTATTGAGCTACACAATGGTTTTGATAATCAGATTGTGGCAAACCGCTTCGTCAATAACCGGCATGAGCATGTTTTGTTTAACGAGACTGCGCCATTTGCGAGCATCTCGGGAAATCAGGTCTCTCAAAATCAATTCGTTAGTACTGGCGAAGTACCCGTCTATCGACTCTGGAGTCGACACGGCAGCACCTATGTCAAACGCTTTGCCGACTTCAGTTCAAATGACTATCAGAACCCACCCAAACGATTTGCCGAGGTCGAGGGCATGGGTATGCTCGATATCGCCGCTTGGCGATCACGAATCGCAGATGAACAAGATGCAACCCGCTCAGCGCTGTCTCGATCGCCAAAGCTCAGCCGGCAGCGCCAGCAAAAATAAGGTATTGGTCAGTAAATAACGTCGCGCAAGTCTGCGCGGTTCTTGCAGTAGACGGTATAACCATTCAAGACCGATACGCTGCCAGACGGGTGGCGCTCGGCGCAAGCTACCAGCGTGATAATCAAAGGCGGCGCCAACCCCAATCATGACAGCGCTAATCGCATGGCCCCATTTCGCCATCCAGATTTCTTGCTTGGGGCAGCCCAGCCCGATCAGCACGATGCTCGCACCGGAGCGATTGATTTGATCGACAAAGCCGCCATGTTCAAGCTCGTTAAGGGGCCGAAAGGGGGGTGATAGGCTGCCGGCAATCATCAAGCGAGGAAATGCATTACCTAATACCCCCCTGAGGCGGCCCAAGGTGGCGGGCGTTGCGCCCATCAGGAACACGGAGAGTTGTAGTTTTTCCGCTTCTCGCATCAGCTGCCACATCAGATCAGGACCGGATAGCCGCTGCTGCTCAGGCCAGCTACGTTGCCGCATCAGCCAGGCGATGGGCGCTCCATCCGGTAGGTTGAGATCCGCTCGCTTTAGTGCGTTTGCCAGTGCCGCATCATGCTTGGCGGTGACTACCGAGTGCACATTGCAAAGGCAGATCATTCGCGACTGCCCCGCTTGGGCCCAGCGCACGATACGACCTAACAGTTGTTCCCATGAGAGCGCATCTATCCTTGTACCGAGGATCGTGGTTGTAACTCGATTGATTTTTGCGTCTGAATGATTTGTCATCGAATCGCAGGGTATTGAATCGCTGGTGATTGAATCAATTTTCATCGGATTCCTCCCTATTGAATTCCCTTGCTTTGAATGCATTTACATTAAATGCTTTTACAGCCGATTTCTGACTGCCATCTACGGTAGACACGGCGGCTGATGCTACGATCAGATCGCGGTTATAGACCCGCTGCTCTGTACCAATATAATCAGCGACACGTCTAAGGAAGGTATCGAGCTGATTCCACAGCTGAAGTTTTTCAATATCGATCGAGTGACACCATAAATGAAACACGCCTTGCCGCTCGATTGAAAAATCCAATAGGGCATACAGCCGTATCAACCAATCATCTGCAGTCATTGAGACGCTGAGCGCTGCACGGCGCTTAGTCCAATGCCGCTGCGAGATAAAGTTACGAAAAAATACGGTGCGTGTATGCGGATAGAACTGCGCAGTCGTTGGCATTTCATATATTGGAAATTCCACATCGATGCGCAGATTTTGAGTGGTGCGCGCATAGCGAAAGCCAGCAGAGCGTACCTGTAGCTTGTGTAAGTGCTGGTAGCGTCCACCCGGATAGCAAAATCCTTCAACTTCTTCGCCGATCTGATCTTGTAGCTGCTGTTTGCCGTCAACGATCTCTCGCCAAGCCTCGGCGCCCGGCAGGGTATTCAAAAAACGGTGGGAGCGTGTGTGTGATCCAACCTCAAATGTCTGTGCGAGTTGACGCATACTGGCGGGTGACAGCACGGGTGCACCCTCCTGATTCGCCAAGGGCAGATAGAAGGTCGCTTTGATGTCATGCGAGTGAAGCAGATCTGCCATGCGTAGATCAAGCGGATGGCCATCATCGACCGACATTGAGAAGCGCGGAAGCGCGCTCATGGACTGCGCAGCATTGCACGGTCGGACGATAGGCGAGTCGGGTCGGGTCCGTGCAATGACCACCAGCGTAGCCAGCCTTGCCAACGTCCTTGCGCTATGGCTGCGCCATGCGCGAGCTCTGCACCGAGTTGTCCACGTACCAGTGGCTTCACAACCGGGGACATCAAACCTCGCGCAATGACCCAGAGCGGCAGTTGGTGCTTTGCATACATGGCACCCGTTCCTCGGGCGCGTGTGGTGGCGGCATGTCGCATGATACGGCTATGTGTGACGCTCGCCGTCTCAACGCGATGATGAACTAGTGCGCCGGGTTCGTATACCAGTCGCGCACCAGCGCGTAAGGCGCGCAGTACGATATCGGTTTCTTCGCCAGCGCCAAACCATTGACCAACGCCTAGCCGGCCGTCGAAGCCACCAATCCGATCCAGCAACTCACGCTGAAAAAAGAGCGTAATCGACGAAACCGGCAGATCACGAAATCGTGATGAACGCTCCCAGCTCAGCGGGGCTGGTGCATGCGGAGGATCCTGCTCTGCCCAACGTGTGACGATGCCCTGTGGGCGGTCAAAGCGTCGCGTGCGTAGTGCAATGCGAGCCAGTGTCTGCGGTTGATACCAGCAATCGTCATCCGGAAAGCCAATCCAGCGCGCATCTGCGGCGGCGATACCTGCGTTACGCGCCAAGGCCAGATTGGGCGGTGAATGTCGCAGATGCCGCAATACCAGCCCCAGATAGCGCGCACGGTGCAGTACCGGCAATAACCGATCATCTCGGTTTTGATCGACCACGATGACTTCAAAGTCTCGATAGCTCTGCGCCGCCAGGGCATCGAATAATCGGTTCAGTTCGACGGTTCTGCCCACAGTGGCAAGTATCAGCGAAAAGTCACGCATGAGCCACCTCGGTCGGGGTTGATCGTGCACGCTGACGTCTCACTGCATAACGGAGTAAGTGCATCGCCCGTGCGACTGGATCGATACCTGTATGTGCCAGTCTCACTTTCAGATCTTCCCGCATTGCTTGCGCACGTTCACGGGTCGATACACTTCCAGCATGCTCACGAAACGCTGTTAACGCTTGTGGCAGTGCGAGCGGTAGTGCCATACGGGAAAGCCGGAGCCACAAGTCATAATCCATCGCGTAGCGTAGCCGAGGATCAAATCCACCAGCGCGCCAGATCAATTCGCGTGTCACAAAGGTAGCAGGATGCGGGATGAAATTTCCGCGCAAGAGTGCTGCCTGACTGAAAGCAGGCGCGATGAAGCCCTCGGGACACAAGCGACCCCCGATGCAGCTTAAGGTACGACCATATAACCAGCGACAGTGGTATTGCTGGAATGCCTTTGCAACAGTGAGTAAAACATCTTCATGCAAGTAAAAATCATCCGAGTGCAGGTGTGCGATGATCTCGCCACGTGCCGCTTCAATGCCCACATTCATCGCCTCGCTGATGCCGCCCCGGATGTTTTCAATCAGTGTGTAGGGCCGCTGGAGGTCACGTATACGCTGTAGCGTACCGTCACTAGAGCCGCCATCGACAAAGATATACTCCACGCACACTGAGCGCTGCTTCAAAACCGAGGCGATGGATTCGGCCACCCAGGGTTCGCTGTTGCGCGTACAGGTAATCACAGAGACAGTCGGGTATGGCATCAGTATCGGTCTCAGTCTCAGTGAGTGATTGGCCCGGGGGGCAGCCGGTAAAGTGCTAGCAGACGACCAGCGGCTTCAGCGCTACCAGTGGGTGTGCGGGGAGAAAGTGCAAAGTCGGGATGGGGTTGAAAGGCGAGCAAGCCCTCGACCAATGCGACCATAGCGGGATACAGCCGCAATTGCATTGGGGCGGATTCATAGGCCTGAAGCTCGGGCGTACCACCCAGATTCAGCGCGAACACCGTTTTCCCGAGCAGCAGCCCTTCGATAATAGTGGAGGCACAGGCTTCTTCACAGATCGATGGCACCACAATGGCTTGAGCACCAGCCGCCAGCTGCAAGGTCTCGGCACCGCTGCGCCAACCAAGAAAATCTACGTAAGGGAAGCGCATGCTGAGCGCCTCTAGATCTGGGCCGTCGCCCGCGACACTGATGTCTAGTCGTTGATATTGTGGTGACGTGAGAGTCTCGAGAAACTGTGTCACCCCTTTGGCAGCGTAGAGCTTCGCAGCAATGAAAACCTGTAGCCGGTCGTCATCGCTCCATCGACCGCTCATCGTTCGCGCGGTTTGGACAGCCCGTGTATCGATAAAGTTATGCACCGTGACGCCCCAGGGGCCAGGACCGAAAGTACGCGCAACATTGCGTCGCAAAAAATCAGAGACAAATACGGTCTTGTGGCGTTTGAAGCCGGCCGCAACCTGCGCTCGGTACTGTCGCACTGCAATAGCAGATACCGAACGCTGTAGTCGGTTCGATCGTTCACTACGACACTGGGCACACGTCCCTGGATCAGTGGCGCGACAAATCTGACCGCGGGTAAAGCGAGTATGAATCAGACAATCGCTGCCCTGATCATGCCGAGTTTGGATGAAGTTGATGTTTGACGGAATGAAGTAAGCAATATTCGGCAGGTGTCCGTGATAATGAATAACGTCGTAGTTTCCAGCACGACGCAGGATGGCACGTGCAAAGCGATGTGCGATGATGCTTCGCTTGTACGGTATGAAGCTGCCCAGAGCGAATTCTTTCCAGCCATCGAACTGTCCATGCAGTGCAGGAATAAAGTGGCCATCAATATCCAATGCTTCACCTGTCGCGCTAATGAGCTCATCATCATTGCCCATCAGGTCAACCTGATGACCTGCCGCGACGAGCGCGCGCGATAGGGCGAGCACATGACGCGCCAACCCACCCATTCCCTGGGCGGGAAGATCTTCGCTTACCATCAGGATTCTCATCGTGATGCTCTGGGTATCAGGCGGCGGGTGAATGAAAGCAAGACGGCACGCTCATCCATCCGCGCAATGAAAAACCAACCTGCGAGCAACAGTGTGATCCCACTGATACTCGCTAGCCATATCAGGCCGGACAACGAGATGGGCAATACCCAACGGATTGGTAGCATCAACAATAAGGCGGTACCGCAGATATAGGCGCTAGGTGCCCAACACAGCCGCAGTGTTTCTTGTAGCGAGGCGGGCACGGTACGTCCATGCACATAGATTAAAAACAAGAGCGTCATCAGTATCGAGCACAGTAGGTGCGCGCCCGCAGCGCCGATAATCCCGTACTGGGATGTGCCAACCCAGACCATGGCAACCCCGAGCAAACCGCGTGCGATGGCAAAGCGTCCACTAATTTTTGGATGACCAAGACCATCGTTAACCAGAGATGGCAGGGTGGTCAGCGAATCGATCAACAGACCCAAGGTGACAAGCAATAAGACTGGATAACCGAGTGCGACAAATTCAGGTCCTACCCATTCGGAGAGAAAGTGCTCCCCGGTGATGGCGATCATGCCGAGTACGGCGCAATTCAGATAAGTCAGGATACGGGTTGCATCCAGATAGAGCACACGTAATTGATGCTGCTCACCAGTTGCCGCCAGCGCCGATACACGTGGATAAACAACCGCAGACAAGCGGTAGGTCAGCCCAAGGATCCTTGTTGCCAACTGACTAGGTACGGTATAAATCGCGAGTGCCACTGGTCCGGCCAATGCCCCGACGATTAATTTATCTGCGTATTGATGCAGCATTGACGCAGTACGTGATAACCAGCTATGCGCAGAAAAATTTGCGAGCGCGCGCCAAACCTCGGCTCGGGGCAGACAGGGTTGCAGTGGTATGGCAAGCTGCCGCATCAGCCACACCAGCCAAAGCAGATTCAACAGTGACACCAACACTCTTGCGCCCAGAACGCCGCTGATGCCGCCGCCTCGCAGTGCTACCACGGCCGAGACCAAGTTAACCAGCACGCCGAAGAAGGCTTCGCCGCTTGCAGAGCGATCAAAGCGTTGTAAGGCTTGCGGCACTACCAGCAAATAGTTTTGTATCTGAAGTAGCGCAAAACCCAAGGCGGCAATCTGCATTCCAAGTAGTGCATCCGCATGGAGGGTAGCTGAAACTTTGAACAAGTGATCAAGCAGGTACTCTGCGAATATCAGCAGGAGCAAGCCACCTACCATACCAAGTAGGCTGTAAAAACCAGCGCCAAACCAGAAGGTCTCAGAAAAGCGACGATGATCTTGTCGTGCATGATGCTCGGCGAGGAACTTGATCGAGCCTGCGGACAAGTTGGCATCCAGCACGCCAAAGTAGCCAACCACCGAGGTGATCAGTGTCACCACGCCAAAGCCTTCCAAACCAAGGCCATGAATCATCAACGGCACGGTAGCAAGTGCCACCAGTGCGGGCAGGGCCGAGCCCGAAAGATGCCAGAGCGAGTTACGCAGCAGCATAGGGTTGCGCCAAATGATTGGTCTGGCTGCGCACGATACGTGGGTGCAGATAGACCAGAGCGAGTGTCATGCCGATCAGCAGCATGCTGCGAAACTCAATGATGGGTGTACCGATCAGCAGCGTCGGTAACCAGAACAAGAGCCCCGCCATACTCATATCTGCCAATAAAGCACAGTTGCCGCGCATAGCCGAGCGGTAACGAACATAGTGCAGTACACAGGCGGCGAGCAGGGCGAGAAATAGCAGTAAACCAACCAGCCCGCTTTTTAGAATGAGATGTCCGAAGCCGCTGTGAACAAAATCAAATTTGCCGAAGTGATAGTCAAGCGCATCTTCATTACCGTAAAACGTCCCCCAGCTCCCTAAACCGAATAGCCACTGTCCGTCCAGACTTTTTGCGGCAGCCTCTAGTTCATAAAAGCGGCTGACCTCGGTGGCGCGGGCGGGCCCAATGTCATACAGCAGCGAGGATAGAAATCCAGTGCGCTGTGTATTGAATTGCAGACGCTCCCGCATCAGCGTCGCAGCACCCATCACGAGTGCGGTTAGACCGATACCACCACATAGAATTCTGCGTTGCCACGGTAGTTGCCACAGCAGTACCGCAAACATCAATCCTAGGCCAACCAAGGATGAGCGACGAAACGACAGTGCGACCGTTGCTACCTCGATGGTAAACAGGCCGAGCAAGAGTGTGCGCTTGTGGAGCGACATCCTGACACCCGGCATCATCAGCAGCCAGGCGATACAGAAGGCAGCGAGCGCAGCGACATAGTTATCAGCGATATCAAAATACACCAGCTTGATATCGAGCTTCTCGAAATTGCGATAGGGATTCGCACTGTCGCCGCCGAAGAATTGGTAGCGTACCAAGCCAAATACGGCGCGCGCTGCTGCCAAGCCTAGTAGCAATAGCAGTAATTGACGTCGGCGCTGCTCACTATCGATCACGCTCAGGATCAACAGGGCGAATAGCGCCATGTTGAGTACATTGATGATGCCGTTATAGCCTAATATCTTCAGTGGTTCTTCGCCCGACATCAGGCCAAGTACCAGATGTCCTAACAACATACAGCTGAAGACAGCCAAGAATGGGGTGAAAGGTGATGGCGCGCTTTTCTGCTGGTGGATATGGCTCGTATTTGTTCTGATCAGCATGGCCGCCACTGCAGTCCACAGCAGCAAATTCAATAGTGAAAACGCGAATATGCCGGTGCCACGGGCGTAGATCGTATTTTCTTCTTGCAGCTGCCCCCAGGTTGATGAAGAGAACACGTACAAGACTGCGATAAATCCTAGCGTCACTATCGCTGGCACACGCAGGCACACCGCGATCGCGATCGGCAACGACAAGACAGCAACTAGCAGCAGAAGAAAAGGATCGGGTGCAGAAGACATTGAATCGTTAATTCAGAGTCTCAGCTGTGGTCGTTCAACATACCCACGACTCGCCAAATCCATCGAGCTAGTCGCGTGCGCCGCGAGATAGTGTTGAACCGTGCTTTCGATACCTTCCCGCAAACTGATACTGGGCTGCCAGCCCAAATGACGAAGCTTGCTGGAGTCCAGCAGCTTGCGGGGTGTTCCGTCGGGTCGGTTAGTATCAAACGCGATATGCCCCTCATAACCGACCGCTTCTGCAATCATGGTCGCGAGATGCCCGATACGTACTTCTTCACCGCTACCGACATTCAGATGCGAGCGCTGGGGTGTCACTAGCTTGTTGAGCTCCTCGCGTGGTAAGGCCATCAGGTGCAGGCAGGCAGTCGCCAAGTCATCCACATGCAAGAACTCGCGCAATGGATCGCCACTGCCCCAGATCGTGACGTGTGGCTGACCATGAATCATCGCATCATGAAACCGTCGTATCAGCGCTGGTAGTACGTGGCTATCCTCGGCATGAAAGTTATCGCCAGGGCCGTACAAATTCGTCGGCATCAGACAGCGAAAATCCGTGCCGTATTGGCGGTTGTAGCTTTCGCAGAGCTTGATGCCAGCGATTTTCGCAACAGCGTAGGGTTCATTCGTCGGCTCGAGCGGGCCGGTCAGTAAGGATTCTTCGCTAATCGGTTGCGGTGCGAGTCGGGGATAGATACAAGACGACCCAAGAAACAATAGCTTGCCGATATGGTGTCGCCACGCTGCATGAATCACATGAGTCTGGATCAGCAGGTTCTGGCGAATGAACTCAGCCGGGTAGTGGTGATTGGCGTGTATGCCACCGACGCGCGCTGCGGCAACATAGACCGTATCAATCCCTGAACGCGCGAAGAAGGTATCGACCTGTGTGCCATCACATAAATCCAGTTGCTGACGGGTTTGTAGTACCAGCTCGACATCGGGTCGTGCACGTAGCGCACGCACCAGTGCCGAGCCCACCATGCCCCGATGCCCGGCAACAAAAATACGTTCGGGCTTATTCATGATGCGCAAATGCTTCAAAGCCGTTACTGGTCACCAGAGCATACTTGCGTGCTGCGGCAAGATCAGCCTCAACCATTTCTCGCACCAGTTCGGGTAACTGGGTGCGCGGCGTCCAGCCGAGTTGATCACGTGCCTTGCTGGCATCACCCAGCAGCGTCTCGACTTCAGTGGGCCGGAAGTAGCGTGGATCGACCCGTACAATGACCTGGCCTGCGAGTACGCCCTCATGCGGCCCCGGATTGTCGACCACCGCAATCTCATCGCAAGCCTTGCCGTGCCAGCACAGTGTGATACCGAGTACATGGGCAGCCATGTTGACGAAATCACGCACGCTGCTTTGCTGGCCACTGGCGATGACATAATCTTCTGGCTGTGGCTGCTGGAGCATCAGCCATTGCATCTCGACATAATCCCGCGCATGCCCCCAATCGCGTAGCGCATCCAGATTGCCCAGGTATAGACAGTCCTGCAGACCGAGCGCGATACGCGCCAGGGCGCGGGTGATCTTGCGGGTGACAAAAGTCTCGCCGCGGCGCGCAGACTCATGGTTGAACAAAATACCGTTACAAGCGTACATGTCATACGCCTCGCGGTAATTCACCGTGATCCAGTAGGCATACAACTTGGCGGCTGCATATGGGCTACGTGGATAAAAAGGCGTCTTTTCCGACTGCGGCGTTTGTTGCACCTTGCCGTACAGCTCGGACGTAGAAGCTTGATAAAAGCGGGTTTTCTTTTCAAGACCAAGGATACGGATTGCTTCCAGTAGCCGGAGTGTGCCCAGCGCATCCGAGTTGGCGGTGTACTCAGGCTCTTCGAAGGACACGGCTACATGGCTCTGCGCAGCGAGGTTATAGACCTCATTTGGTTGTGACTGCTGCATCACTCGAATCAGCGATGCGGTATCTGTCATATCTCCGTGGTGCAGGATCAAGCGTCGATTGGTCTCGTGAGGATCCTGATACAAGTGATCGATACGTCCGGTATTGAATTGCGAGGCTCTGCGTTTGATGCCATGGACGACATAGCCTTTGGAAAGCAATAATTCAGCAAGATACGCACCATCTTGACCCGTAATGCCGGTCACCAGTGCGACTTTGCCCTCGGGATGCTGTATCGGTTCGGTCGGGATCATGAGTATGAGCGAAATGATTGAGGCGCTCATTCTGTCGATGTGATAAATCTGCCAGTTGCGGCCGCGCAGGTACATCAGACCCTGTTGGGGTCGGTCAATAACCGTCGGGATTATTGCGTTGCCAGCGCCAATGATCAGTACACATCTTGTCGAGATCGTATTCAGCTTGCCAGCCGAGCAGCGCTGCTGCACGTGCTGGTGAGGCGTAGCAGGTGGCGATATCACCTGAGCGTCGCGCTACGCGTCGGGTTGGGATGGTGTGTCCACTGGCCTGCTCGAACGCTGCGACCGCTTGCAGCACACTGATACCACGGCCGGTACCTAAGTTGACTGTGAAACTACCAGCATGCGTCGACAAGCGATGAAGCGCAGCCAAGTGCCCCCGAGCTAGATCCATAACGTGGATATAGTCCCTTACACCGCTACCATCTATCGTCGGATAGTCATCACCAAATACGCGCAATTCATGGCGGCGACCGACCGCAACCTGAGCTATGAAAGGCATCAAATTGTTGGGTATGTCGCGTGGGTCTTCCCCAATCAAGCCGCTCTCATGGGCGCCGACTGGATTAAAGTAACGCAGGGTCGCGATACGCCATGTCGGATCTGCCTGGATCAGATCACTCAGCATCTGCTCGACAATCAACTTGCTGCGACCGTAGGGATTGGTCGCTGATGTTGGTGCATCTTCCGTCACTGGTACCGTATTTGGCTCACCATAGACGGTTGCCGATGAACTGAACACCAGTTGGCGAACGCCTTCTTGCTGCAATACGCGTAGCAGAGTCACACTACCGCAAACGTTATTGTCAAAATAATCGAGTGGCTTTGATACGGACTCACTTACGGATTTCAACCCTGCGAAATGGATGACCGCAGTAATGTTTTGTTGTCGACACAACTCGCTGATTGCACTGCTGTCGCGTATATCCGCAAGATGGAATGACATAGATCGCTGTGCAATTTGCTCGATACGGCGGATGACATTGGGTGAGCTATTGCTGAAATTATCGATACCGATAACATGCCAACCATTTTGCAGCAGACAGACACAGGTATGTGAGCCGATATAACCACTAGCCCCGGTCACGAGTACGCTTGGTTGTGTCATGGTTTCAGGGCAGTAGGGCGATCTGCGGCGTAGCTAGATCGTTGAGCGCATCTTCCTCCAGCATGAGTCGCTGCAGGAAATAGCGAAATTCTTTGGCGACTTCCGGATGCTTGAGTGCGAATTCCACGCTTGCGCGTAAATAGCCGAGCTTGGTACCGCAGTCAAAACGCTTGCCGATGAACTGGTATGACAGTACTGCCTCGCACTGAATCATCTGCGCGATTGCATCGGACAACGCTACTTCGCCATTGACGTTAGGTGGCAGACTACGCAGGTAGCGAAAAATTGAGGGTGTCAGGATGTAGCGACCTACTACGCCAATATTCGATGGTGCGTTGCGCGGCATTGGTTTTTCGATGATGCCGTCAAGCTTGAGTAGTCGATCTGCGACCGGTCGACCCTCGACAATGCTATACGCGCTACTTTTTTCAAGCGGTATGGCTTCGACACCAAGAATGCTGCTGCCATAGTGAGCATGCAGACGAACCATTTGCTGAATGACTGGCACTTCAGCATCGAGTAGGTCATCGGCTAGAATGACGGCGAAAGCCTCATTGTGTAGCAAGCGCTCAGCACAGAGTACGGCGTGACCCACCCCCAGCGCTTGTGGCTGCCGAACATAGATGCATTGCACGTGGTCGGGTTTGATCCCGCGAATCGCCTGCAGCAGCACTTCTTGCTCACCGGCCACCAACTCGGCTTCCAGCTCAAGCGCTTGATCGAAATGGTCTTCGATAGCCCGTGTATGACGACCCGTCACGAAGATCATTTCACTGATACCGGCGGCGATGGCCTCCTCTACCGCGAATTGAATCAGGGGCTTATCGACGACGGGCAACATTTCCTCAGGCGTTGCCTTGCTGGCTGGCAGAAAACGCTTACCGATACCACCGACTGGGAATAGTGCTTTGCTAATTTTTCGCATGAGGATTGTGCAATGTGGAGAAGGACTCCTGTAGCCATAAAGCGCCGACACTCATCAGTGCTGCCAGAAAATCGAAGCACCAGTCGACTACCGATACGTTGCGGTAGGGTAGAGCCGCCTGTATCCCCTCATCGATCAAGCCCAGAAGCGCGATCATCAAGAGCGTGATGACGATGCGTTGTTTTCGCGGAGCGAGCCATGCGCGGTAACACAGCACGCTAAGGCCGATGTAGGCGATCAGATGTAATGGTTTGTCGCCGAAACGATCGGAGAGCGCGTTTGCATTCCCTGGTACTGAACCAACTAAAACCATCAGGCCAAAGAAAAGCAGTAATAACGCGAGATAGCGGGGCTGAATCGTCATCAGTAAGCGTTTTGACTGGTCCACCCTTTCAGGGCAGTCCACAGGATGATTTTCAGGTCCATCCAGAAAGACCAATGCTGGATGTAGTACAGATCAAACTGAACTCGGTGCGCCATTTTTTCGTCGGTATCAGTCTCGCCGCGGTGGCCATTAATCTGCGCCCAGCCGGTGATGCCCGGTTTGACCCGGTGCCGCTGCATATACATAGCGAGTTTGTTCTTGTACAAATCATTGTGGGGTAGCGCATGGGGGCGCGGTCCGACTACTGACATCTCACCCATCAGGACATTAAAAAACTGCGGTAACTCATCCAGGCTGGTTCGGCGCAAGAACTGGCCAATAGCGGTGATGCGCGGATCATTACGCGTGGCTTGCGTGACGCGATCAACTTCTTGATGAACCCGCATGCTGCGGAATTTAATTATCTGGATATGTTGCCCATTCAGTCCCAAACGGGGTTGCCGAAACAGGATAGGACCCGGCGAATCGATCCGGATCGCGAGTGCAATTGCGATGAATAGCGGCGCTAGTAGTATCAGTACAAACGCTGCGAATATCCGGTCGAAGATGTCTTTGATAATGCCCGGTGCACCCGTGCTGGCGGGGTGATTCAATTCCACGACGGGCATGCCAAGAAACTCCACGGTGCGGTGAGTCAGGATGCTGACAGCAGCCACATCGGGTACCCAGCGGATATCAACAAGAGTATTCCCCAGCAAGGCTTGCAGCTGCCGCAGTTGTGCAGTTTCTGCAATCGGAAGCGTGATCCAGACTTCATGTGCCTGATGTCGCGCAACCGCTTCCGGGATATCCTCCAGCACTAGCAGGGATTCGATCGGGGCATCAAGCGCTACGCTACTGTCACCCGAATAGGCAGCGACAACGTGGTAGCCCGTCCAGTGTTGTGCCAGAGCGCGTTGGTGCAATTCACGGCCCGTATTTCCGTAGCCGACGATGATGACCCGCTTGCTATTGATGCCACGTTTACGCAGCCCCGAAAGAACACCGTATAGCACCCATCGATTGATCAAAAAACCGAATAGCGCGAGCACTAGCCACCCAAACATCCAGGTGAGCGATAACGCACCCAGTTGCCGGATCATGAAACCAAATAGCGTTCCAGTCACCAGGATGACCAGAATCGCTAGCAGTGCATGACCTGCCATCAGAGTCAATGACCTGCCGCGCCAGGATGAGTAAAGCGCAAACTGGGGAAGTACAACGACGGCCAGTGTGGAGCAGAAATAGAGCACAGCAGTATGGGTTGCGCTCATCATGCCGGCATCCGATGGATGTAAAAGTGCATCAGCAAGTACACCCGCAGCGTACAGCAGCAGTACATCGGTAAAGCGAACGACAGACTCCAGCCGTGTCGCATTGCGAGCGATCAGGTCGACCATAAGGGTTTCTTGTCTCGGACTTATCATTGACCGACGCATGGGTATTGCAATCGTCAGCCATTCGACGCGGTTCGAGCGCACAGCATTTTCGAAGTGCCTTGGCTTGGGGAGCGTCAACGCTTGAGGGCGATTCAGGCGTCCATGGATACCTGCGCTATGATTCGGCGAATAGAACAGAGTGATTCACGTAATGAACCAGAAAGCATCCGAGCAGACCACGCTGTACCAGCAGATTGGCGGTGATGAAAAGCTGCGCGAGTTGGTTGATCGCTTCTACGATTTGATGGACCTCGAGCCGCAGTTTGCAGTACTGCGCGCGATGCATCCGACGACTCTGGAAGGGTCGCGCGAAAAACTGTATCGATTCCTGTCAGGCTGGAGCGGCGGACCGGACATCTACACGCAGAAATACGGCGCGCCCTTTCTGCGTGCGCGGCACCTGCCGTTTCCGATCGGATCGAAAGAGCGCGACGACTGGCTTACCTGCATGCTGCTGGCGATGCGTGAACTGGGCTACGGAGAGGAGAAGGAAGACCTCTTACTGGAGGCCTTCTTCGGAACCGCAGATTGGATGCGGAATAAGTCGGACTAGCGCAAGCTGTTGGACTACAGTAATCCGGCGAACGGAATTGCGCTCACCGATTGACCAGCTTGAATATCGGCCTCGTCATGCGCAAGCACGACCATACAGTTCGCCTCCGACATCGAGCTTAAAATCCCTGAGCCTTGCGCGCCCGTCAGTCGAACCCGGGCGCTGCCATGCATGTCGAAGGTCAGCACACCGCGCTGGTACTCGGTACGGCCTGGGCGTTTCTTGATGATGTCGGTACTGACAGCTTGGATTGTCGGTGTCGGTGCCGTTGTCGTGCCCTGCAGGCGGAATAGGGCGTCGCGCGCAAAGAAATAAAACGTCGCCATTACTGCGACCGGATTTCCCGGCAGGCCAAAGAACAGACCAGTTTTTCCGTCAACTGCAAGCTGACCAAAGGCCATCGGTCGACCCGGACGCATGGCAATTTTCCAGAACAGCACCTCGCCGAGTCGCGACATCATTGCGCGCGTATGATCGGCATCGCCCGCTGAGACGCCCCCCGTGGTAATCACGGCATCGGCTTGCTTGCAAGCCTCCCGCAGAGTTTTTTCTAACGCCACTGGATCGTCGCGCACGACGCCAAGATCAATGGCCTCGAATCCTGCGCGATCAAGCATCGCTTGAAGCGTGTAGCGATTGCTATCGTAAACACAGCCGTGATCGAGTGGCTGACCAATTGACCGTAGCTCATCGCCGGTAGAGAAAAATGCGACGCGAAGTTTGCGCATCACAGCTAGCTCCGCTATTCCGAGTGATGCAAGCACGCCAAGATCAGACGGTGTCAGCAAGCGGCCTTGGTGTAGTACCGTGGCTCCCGCAAGTAAATCTTCTCCGGCACGCCGCAAGTTACTACCCGTCTGAATTGCGTTAGCTGCGATCGTGATGGATTGCAGATTTGCCTCTGTCACCAATTCTTGAGGAATGACGGTGTCGCAGCCCGGTGGAATCGGCGCGCCGGTCATGATGCGGACACATTCACCCGCCTGTACCTGTTGATGATACGGATGTCCCGCGAAAGCTTTTCCGATGATCTTGAGTATGACCTCGCCTTGCGTAAGATCGGCACCGCGAAAGGCGTAACCGTCCATCGCCGAGTTGTCATAGGACGGCACGTTAATGGGCGCCGTGATGTCGCTCGCCAGCGTACGACCGAGTGCCTGCTTAAGTGGTACCCGCTCGCTTTGATTGACGGGCTTGATGAACTGTGTAATCGCCCGTTGCGCGATCTCAACGCGCAAGGACTCGCTATCGAAGCCTGCGATGGATTCAGTAATTTGACGGAGGGTGTTGGTCATGGGTGAATCAAGATATCTCGACCGCCATGGAAAAACGCTGGACCCCGGGCATCGAATCTGTCATCCCGGGGAAGGCCGGGATTCGGTAGGGTTAGCGGGTGTTCAATCTTAACCACCGATATACGACATCTCCACCTTACGTACCGGACGTGCAAGTCCGTCCGTATTGATCGTCCTCAACTCTGAGTAGCGGTCTTCGCGCAGTGCCCACAGATGAGCAATCGCCGCGGTGATCTCTTCGTCGCTATGGCCACTGCGCATTAGAGCGCGCAGGTCGTGGCCACCGGTCGCGAACAGGCAAGTGAACAGCTTACCTTCGGTGGACAGGCGAGCGCGGTTACAGTCGCTGCAGAATGCCTGCGTGACGCTCGAGATCACGCCGATTTCACCACTGCCATCCTTATAGCGCCAGCGCTCGGCCGTTTCGCCCGTGTAGTTCGGCTCGACTTCAACCAGTGGCATCTGCTCGCTGATTCGGCGCACGACTTCAGCCGATGGAATTACCTCATCCATCTTCCAGCCGTTCGACGCGCCGACATCCATGTATTCGATGAAACGCAGAATCGCCGGGCTGCCCTTGAAGTGACGCGCCATCGGTACGATCTCCTGGTCATTCATGCCGCCCTTAACGACCATATTGACCTTGACCGGCCCTAGCCCGACCTTGTGTGCGACCTCGATACCATGAAGTACATCAGCGACCGGGAAGTCGACGTCATTCATTTGTTTGAACGTGGCATCGTCGAGTGAATCGAGCGATACCGTGACCCGCTTCAAGCCCGCATCCTTCAGTGACTGCGCTTTCTGTGCGAGCAGCGACGCATTGGTCGTCATCGTCAAATCCAGCGGCTTGCCATCGAGTGTGGTCAGAGAGGCCAGCATCTCAATCAGCTTCTCGATATTTTTGCGTAGCAGTGGTTCGCCACCCGTGAGGCGGAGTTTCTCAACGCCGTGTGCGATGAAGATTTTCGCGATGCGCGTGATTTCTTCGAACGACAGTAGCGAAGCGTGCGGCAGGTAGGGATAATCTTTATCGAACACTTCCTTAGGCATGCAGTACACGCAGCGGAAGTTACAGCGATCGGTAACCGAAATTCGCAGATCACGCAAAGGCCGCGCGAGTCGATCGGACAGTAGACCGGTGGCAGGGGTCAGCGGTTGCGGAATATGCGGCACCGATTGCAAGTAGCGCAGATCAGCGACGGGAATAAAGCGTTCTGTCATGTGGTACGAAGATGGCGGCGGCGCCATCAAGAAGTAGTGGTGCAGCGCCGTTAAAAAACCGGCCTGATGGGCGCGTAAGATATCACGAGGCCGGTGATCGCACAGGCCAGCACCAAGCGCACGGTACTGACCTTGAAGCGCACCAGGGCGAGCGTCGCTGCCGCAGCAATCATGATTGCCAGCCAATCCCAGCGGAGGACTGCTTGCTCCAAGTGGAACACATGCGCCGCGAACAGCGCGCCGAGGCTGACGATCACGCCCACCACGGCGGCACTGATCGCGCCCAACACCGCGCTTAGCCGCAGATTACCCCGGGTTGCTTCGACCAGCGGTGCGCCCGCCAGAATGAACACGAAACTGGGCAGGAAGGTAAATACCGTCGCCACCAACGCACCGGCACAACCGGCCCAGAACAAGGCAAACGGCCCGAATACTTCTTGCGTCCAGCCGCCAACGAAGCCGACAAAAGCGACGATCATGATCAACGGGCCGGGTGTGGTCTCGCCCAGCGCGAGGCCATCGATCATCTGGGTTGCGCTCAACCAGCCAAAGTGATCGACTGCGCCTTGGTAAACATAGGGCAGTACCGCGTACGCGCCACCGAAACTGAGGAGCGCCGCTTTCGTAAAAAACCAGCCCATTTGTACCAGCGGATTACGCCAGCCGAGCAAGAGGTTCAGCAGCACCAGTAGCAGGGCGCCGAGTGCAATGCCGATCCCGATAGTACGAAGTAGTGCACGCCATTGAAGCGCGCCATGCGCGGGTGGTGGGGTATGGTCATTAATGAGGGCGCTTGATGCATGTGGGTCGCTCGCCGACGTCTTGGTCTCGGCGACGAACAGGTTGGGTGCGTAGCGCGCACCGACCGCGCCCAACAGCGCTGCGATGCCGATGACGGCGGGGAAGGGAAGCTTTACAAAACTGATCAGCGCGCAGGCCAATACGGCGATCGATAGTAGCCAGCGATTATGAAGACTACGCGACCCGATGCGCCAAGCCGCTGCCAGCACCAGTGCGACGACAGCCGGTTTTATGCCATAAAGGATGCCAGCGATCACCGGCACATCGCCCATGGCCAGATAGACCCAACTGAGCGTTATCAGGATGAGCAGTGAGGGCAGCACGAACAGGCAGCCGGCCATGATGCCGCCCACAGAGCGGTGCATGAGCCAGCCGATGTAGGTGACCAGTTGCATCGCCTCTGGTCCGGGCAGCAGCATGCAGTAGTTGAGCGCATGCAGGAAACGCTGTTCGGAAATCCAGCGCTTTTTTTCGACTAACTCATCATGCATGAGCGCGATCTGGCCACTCGGCCCACCAAAACTGATCAGACCCAGACGCAGCCAGTAGCGCATCGCTTCCGGCAGGGAAACCTGAGCAGGGGTGTCATTACTCGCTTGGCCGGTTTGCATGAAAAGGCCGATTAACAGGTTGGCATATCGGGGCGCGGGCAGTGATGCGCGCAATGATTAAACAGTCGATAGTGAAGGAGCGACAGCAAAACCGATGAAACAGTAACGTAGGCGATAAGCACGCCGGTGGCAATAGCGCAGTGCGATGCTACATGTTGGGATAGTTCGGACCGCCACCGCCTTCGGGTGTGACCCACACAATATTCTGCGTTGGATCTTTGATGTCGCACGTTTTGCAGTGAACGCAGTTTTGTGCATTGATCTGCAAACGTGATTGACCTTGTGCTTCCACGTACTCATAAACACCGGCCGGGCAGTAGCGCTGCTCGGGCCCAGCATAGGTCGTGAGGTTGACCGCAACCGGCACATCGGCATCGGTTAGTGTCAGGTGAGCAGGCTGATGCTCATTATGGTTGGTATTCGAAATGAATACGGAGGACAAGCGGTCAAAAGTCAGCACATTGTCTGGTTTGGGATAAGCGATTGGCGTGCATTCTGCGGCAGGTCGTAGTCCGAGATGATCGGGGTGGTCATGATGCAGCGTCCAAGGTGCCTTGCCACGGAATAGCACCTGATCAATCCCGACCAACAGTGTGCCGAGATACAGCCCTTTGCCCATGGCCGGTTTGAAGTTGCGCGCGACATGCAGTTCTTCATGCAGCCATGATTTTTCGAAGCTGGTGGTGTACGCGGTCAGTTCATCTTGCGCACGTCCCGCACCAATCGCATCAAACGCAGCTTCAGCGGCCAGCATGCCGGATTTCATGGCAGCGTGGCTACCTTTGATCCTGCTCGCATTCAAAAATCCAGCATCGCAGCCGATCAGTGCACCACCGGGGAAGGTGAGCTTGGGCAGCGATTGCAAGCCGCCCGCAGTAATTGCACGCGCGCCATAGGAGAGTCGTTTACCACCTTCAAAGAAACCCCGAATCGACGGATGCGTTTTGTAGCGCTGAAATTCTTCAAAGGGTGAGAGGTAAGGATTTTCATACCCCAGCCCGACGACATAACCCACCGCGACCTGATTGTTTTCTAGGTGGTAGAGGAAAGATCCGCCATAGGTCTCGGCATCCAGTGGCCAGCCTGCGGTATGAATCACCAAACCCGGTTGGTGTTTGGCGGGATCGATTTCCCACAGTTCTTTGAGTCCGATACCGTAGGTCTGTGGGTCTCGTCCAGCATCAAGTTGATAGTGTGCGATCAGCTGTTTGCCCAAATGCCCGCGAGCGCCTTCGGCAAACAAGGTGTACTTTGCGTTCAAGGCCATACCCAGCTGGAAATCAGCCGTCGGCGCACCGTCTTTTCCTACCCCCATATTGCCGGTGGCCACGCCTATGACGGCGCCTTGATCGTCGAACAACAGTTCGGCCGCAGCGAAGCCCGGGAAGATCTCGACGCCAAGGGCTTCCGCTTGCTGGGCCAGCCAGCGCACCACGTTGCCCAGCGAGACGATGTAATTGCCATGATTTTTGAAGCAAGCGGGTAGCAACCAGTTGGGTGTCGCATAGGCGCTGTTTTCCGTCAGGAACAGGAAGCGATCCTCGGCGACCGGTGTGTTGAGTGGCGCGCCACGCGTTTGCCAGTCCGGAAACAGCTCATGCATAGCGGTCGGATCCATCACTGCGCCGGACAGAATATGCGCACCCGGCTCACTGCCTTTCTCGAGCACGCAAACACTCAGCTCGCGACCTTGCTGCTCAGCCAATTGCTTCAAACGGATCGCCGCCGACAGCCCGGCAGGCCCGGCGCCGATGATAACGACGTCATAGTCCATGGCCTCTCGGGGGCCAAATTGGTCAATGAAACTCGGGTTCTGGCTGGGACTATTCATGGCGAGCTTAGGTAGGCGCTGGTGCGGAATGGGCTAGCCTCTGGTGAGGCCGGGATGGTTTTCGGTACGTCTTTGACGGGTGGAATCATGTAATGATAACGGCTTCACCCAAAATATCTGACCAACAGGGAGTCCAAGTGGGCATTGAAGTCAATTTCGCAGGCAAGGTGGCGCTGGTCACCGGGGCCTCGAGTGGTTTGGGCGAGCGTTTCGCACAGGTCTTGGCCGAAGCGGGTGCCACCGTCGTTTTGGCAGCTCGGCGCACCGAAAAACTGAAAGAGTTACGCGCGCAAATCGAGGCCGATGGCGGCGCGGCGCGTATCGTGCAGTTGGATGTAACCGATCTCGGTAGCATTAAGGCCGCCGTCGCCCACGCCGAGACCGAAGCCGGACCGATCGATATTCTGGTCAATAACTCGGGTGTCTCGACCACGCAAAAGCTGGTGGATGTCACGCCGGAAGATTATGACTACGTCATGGAGACCAATACCAAAGGCGCGTTCTTCGTGGCGCAAGAGGTGGCCAAACGCATGATTCTGCGCTCCAAGGCGGAGCCGAACCGCCATTTCAGGGTCATCAACATCGCCTCGGTTGCAGCGCTGCGCGTACTGTCGCAAATTGGTGTTTACTGTATGAGCAAGGCAGCCGTGGTGCAGATGACCAAGGCGATGGCACTGGAGTGGGGACGCTACGGCATCAATGTCAATGCGATTTGCCCTGGCTACATTGAGACTGAAATTAATCGCGACTATTTCGCGAGTGAGAGCGGACAGAAACTGGTGAATATCCTGCCGCGCAAGCGGGTCGGGCAACCTTCTGATCTCGATGGCCTGTTGCTACTGCTGGCAGCGGATGAGTCGCGTTTCATGAACGGCGCTGTGATCACCGCTGACGATGGTATGGCGGTGTTTTGATGCCGATACCGGAGGGGTTCCGACAGCTTCATCGCTCGCGCATGGCGATACGCTGGGGTGACATGGATGCCATGGGACATGTCAATAACACGGTGTACTTCCGTTACCTTGAGCAGGCTCGTATTGAAACCTTCGAGGCTTTCGGTTTCCCGCCATCGCCCGATGGAATAGGGCCTGTCATCATCAATGCACACTGCACCTTTTTGAGGCAACTGCGTTACCCCGGCGAGATCGAGGTTTGCACGTGGGCGGGTGCACTGGGTCGTTCCAGTTTCGAGATGCTGCACCAAGTTCGTCGCATTGACGCGCCCGACGTCTTGTACGCCGAGGGCGGCGCCAAGGTGGTCTGGGTTGATCAGCGCGTAGAAAAATCCATGCCCTTACCGCAGCAGGTGCGGGAGGCGCTGACCGGCACAGGCGCCTGATGGCCTATCGTCACACTTTTACGGTATCGTTTCTGTTTTTGCCAACCAAGTCGCGATCGACACTGCATCACTTTGCAGCGGCGGGTTGATCGCTCCGGTATTTCATCAAGGAGAATCATGAACAAGCTTTACCCTGACGCCGCCAGCGCTTTGGCGGATGTGGTGAAAGACGGGCAGACCATCGCTGTGGGTGGTTTTGGTCTGTGCGGTATCCCCGAGGCCCTGATTGCGGCATTACGCGATACCGGCGTGAAGCATCTCACCGCAATTTCAAATAATGCGGGTGTGGATGGCTTTGGACTCGGCCTGTTGCTGGCGACTCGTCAAATCAAAAAAATGATTTCATCTTACGTCGGTGAGAACAAAGAGTTCGAGCGGCAGTATCTGGCGGGCGAACTGGAACTGGATTTCACACCGCAAGGAACACTCGCAGAAAAACTGCGCGCCGGTGGTGCGGGTATCCCAGCATTTTTTACACGCACCGGCGCAGGCACCATCGTCGCCGAGGGCAAGGAAGTACGCTTATTCGATGGTGAGCAGTATGTGATGGAGCACGCCCTGGTAGCCGACGTGTCTCTGGTCAAGGCTTGGAAAGCTGACCCAGTGGGTAATCTTGTGTATCGCAAGACCGCGCGTAATTTCAATCCAAACGTGGCTATGGCAGGCAAGCTCACTATTGTTGAGGTAGAAGAGATGGTGGGACTTGGCGACCTCGACCCCGACATGGTTCATACGCCGGGCATCTTTGTTCACCGTATCGTGGTGAACGCGAACCCAGAGAAACGCATCGAACAACGCACCGTACGTGCACAGTAAGGCGGAGACCACCATGGCATGGACACGTGAACAAATGGCGGCGCGCGCCGCGCAAGAGCTGCAGGATGGTTTTTATGTGAACCTCGGTATTGGCTTACCGACGCTGGTAGCGAACTATGTACCGCAAGATATTACGGTTTGGTTGCAATCCGAAAATGGCTTGCTCGGTATTGGCCCGTTTCCGACCGAAGAGGCGATTGATGCCGACTTGATCAATGCCGGCAAGCAGACGGTGACTGCATTGAAAGGTGCATCGTTTTTCAGCTCGGCGGATTCTTTCGCCATGATCCGCGGCGGCAAGATCAATATTGCAATCCTCGGTGCGATGCAGGTCTCCGAGCGCGGCGATCTGGCCAACTGGATGATTCCGGGCAAGATGGTGAAAGGTATGGGCGGTGCGATGGACTTGGTGGCCGGTGTTGGTCGTGTCGTGGTGCTGATGGAGCATGTTGCCAAGGCTAAAGACGGATCAACCTCGCACAAGCTACTCGAGCACTGCAACTTGCCCCTCACGGGCGTGGGCGTGGTTGATCGCATCATTACCGACCTGTGCGTGCTGGATGTCACCGAGCACGGCTTGAAGCTGGTCGAGATGGCGCCGGGTGTAACCCAGCAGGAACTGATTGATAGCACGGGGTGCGAGATCAGGTTCTGAGTTGACGCACTACAGTTTCAATGTGAAGCCGGTCGGCACTAAGCCCGCCGGCTTTTTTATGAGCTGTTGCTTCCGGCATTTAGAGTAATGAACGATGTACTACTTGTACTATGTTTTCGAAAATTCGTGCTGGCTTTGGACATACTCTGACACCAAGACAGGCCTTAAGGAAGAAGGCTTGCTGGAAAAAGGGGCCGACCAATGTCCGTATCAAAAACTCCCACCTACATGCCTAGTGGAGACGCCGCCACAGATATAAGCAACTCGACGCTTTCGCCCGAACCGCCGAAGAAGCGGTTTAAAGCTAAAAATCCACCATCGGTTCGGACAAAAATGTCTCTGGGTAAGGAAAACAAGCCGACAGAACCTTTGCCGCAGTCTCACTCATCACCAATGCTCCGAACAACGGCTCGGCAGCCGATGTCAGAGCAAGAAGCGTTGCAGTTCATCGTAGATGATTTTCAATCAGCGATTCGAGATCAGAATTGGGCAGAACTAGGCGACCTGATGGACCATTATTCTCACCGTGGGTTTCATTTTTCAATTAGTGAAGATAAAAATCATCCTGCATTAAAAAAAATGCGTGAAGAGTCTGTTATTCAAGTTCTGAAGACAAATAGTTCTTTAAGTGACGAGCAGATGAATGCAGCGCTGGATCTGCTAATTATGGGTGCCGATTGGAATGCCACGGATAAAAATGGCGTTAGTGTCCTGAATATCCTGAGGAGGAACATGACAAATGAAGTTCTGACATTGATTATTGATGAATATCCGAACTTTAGACATCTCTTCATTGATCGAGACGGGCAGCTGATTCCGCCTAAGTCGTGAGCTATACCCACCATTAACTTCACTGCGCTACCCATCCACCATCCATGTTCCATGCGACACCACGCACGTGGGACGCGGCGTCGCTGCACATGAACACAGCCAGCGCGCCGAGCTGCTCTGGTGTGACAAATTCACCTGACGGCTGTTTTTCCATCAATTCGCGCTTGGCTTGATCGATTGAAATTCTGTTTGCAGCAGCGCGCGCATCTACTTGCTTCTGAACCAACGGCGTTAGTACCCAGCCCGGGCAGATCGCATTGCAGGTGATGCCGGTCTGAGCACACGCCATCGCTCGGCCAGAAAGTCCGAGATGTTTCCGACATGTTGGATACCCGCATTGTTGATCAAGATGTCGACGCTACCGAATTACGTGATCGTGTCTTTCATCATTTGCTCGATCTCAGCCGGGTTGCTCATATCGGCATCGTGAACGCCGATGTGGAACGCGGCGCGATGATCTCCAATTAGTTAAGGAAGCTCAGGCGTAACAACTAGCCGCTCCACAAGCCGACGGTTGATCGGTTTAGAGTAGTTTTGACGTTGTCTCGTTTGGAACGGATCAGGATGGGCAGTTACCGACATTCCTATGTGCAATAACCAGCACATCAATGGCAGAAAAACTTTGCTTATCACTCAATTTTTCTTTGGGGGAAATATGCGTCCTATAAATTCAAAATCAAATGAGAAATTTGATACCTTTCAAAGCGATCCGATTGAAGCATCAAAAAAAACCAGGAAACCGCGTAGACCTGCAGATCGCGGTTCCGCTGTGCCTCAGATGAAGTCTATCTCGACGAGCAATAATCCACATGTCTCAAGTTTCAGGGAGGATGCGAGGAAATCGTCAGCAACCTCTGCTGAGCAAGTTCAGCCGGATCAAAATTTGGAATCGACCAAGATTATCAAGCACGACGAAAAATTCGTTGCGCTTAAACTTCAAGAAATCGATATGCACCAGGGTCTTGATAATCAAAAATTGAAAGCTATCGAAAACCAGCTCTATCAATTGGCTTTATCAGCCAACGAAGGCGGCAGCCAGTGGACGGAGATTCAGAATACTCTAAGTATTGTCAATATTCTGCTCAAAGATGGAGTAGATTGCTCGAAGGAACAGGCAAGAATAATATCTCGATGGTTACTACAGAGAGGCGTACAGAGAGGCGATCAGAAATCGCTAGAACTTTTCCTGCGTGATAAAAAATCCGTTGCGCTTAAACTTCAAGAAATCGATATGCACCAGGATCTTGATAATCAAAAATTGAAAGCTATCGAAAACCAGCTCTATGAAATGGCTTTATCAGCCAACGATGGCGACATCAAGTTGATTGTTGAATTCGTGATGCAGCATAGCGAGCGCGGGCGTTTCTTTTCTTATTTGGGCTATCGAGCAATTTACGAAGGAAATGCCGGATTGTTTGCAAGCATTAAAGCGCATGCGCCTAATGCTCTGTTTTCTGATGGGATTCCAGCGGTGCTGACAGTACTTACCAAGCCAGGTGCAACCGATTCGGAGATTCAGAATGCTCTAAGTATTATCAAGATTCTGCTCAAAGATGGAGTAGATTGCTCGAAGGAACAGGCAAGAATACTAGCTCGATGGGCACTACAGGGAGGCGATCAGAAAGCGCTAGAACTTTTCTGCGAGATTAAAAATTAAGCAGGCATAAACTTGAAGGTATGGAATTCAATGCTAATTTGCTTTGGTTTGTGGGAAATCATATAGAAATTAATAAGTGGAAGAAATCGCCGAACCGATTGACCAATTGGGCGATAAGGAGCTCCAAAAAAACGAGTTAAGATTTTTATTAGTGAGGCAATGCTACAAAAAACTTCAGGGATAGCTGGTATCTCCTGAAGTTTTTGTATTCCGCTACTGCGCTACCCATCCACCATCCATGTTCCATGCGACACCACGCACTTGGGACGCGGCGTCGCTGCACATGAACACAGCCAGCGCGCCTAGTTGTTCGGGCGTGACGAATTCGCCGGAAGGCTGTTTTTCCATCAGTAATTCGCGCTTGGCTTGATCGATTGAAATACTGTTTGCAGCAGCCCGCGCATCTACTTGCTTCTGAACCAACGGCGTTAGTACCCAGCCCGGGCAGATCGCATTACAGGTAATGCCGGTCTGAGCATTCTCCAGCGCAGTGACCTTGGTCAGGCCGACTATGCCGTGCTTTGACGCGACGTAAGCAGACTTTCCAGCCGACGCGACTAGTCCGTGCGCTGATGCGATATTGATGATGCGCCCCCAGTTTTTTTGCTTCATCGCCGGTAGCGCGAGGCGCGTGGTGTGAAACGCCGAAGTCAGGTTGATGGCGATCACGGCATCCCATCGCTCAACCGGAAAATCTTCGACATTCGCGACATGCTGGATACCGGCGTTATTGACCAGAATATCGATGCTACCGAATTGCGCGAGCGCATCGTTCATCATCTGCTCGATCTCAGCGGGTTTGGTCATGTCGGCACCGAAATAGGCGGTCTTCACGCCAAACTGCTCAGCCGTCTGTTTTTGCAGCGCTGCGATGTGGGCTGCGTCGCCAAATCCATTGAAGACAATCGCCGCGCCCTCCGCAGCAAGTGCTTGCGCAATGCCGAGGCCGATGCCGGAGGTGGAGCCGGTCACTAGGGCGGTTTTGCCGGCGAGTGGGCGAGTTTGCATGGGCATTCCTTTTGCAATGAGATGATCAACAACACGATTTTACGGGCAGTGCCGCTAAAATCACAAAAACTAACAAGGAGACCGCCCCTTGATGATGCAAGCGCAGATCAATATGGTGCAATGCCTGTCACCCGCTGGCCTGCATGCGATGGCCTATAAGGAATGGGGCGATCCGCACAATCCGCGGGTATTAGTGTGCGTACATGGTGTCACCCGGGTGTCGGACGACTTTGATGCGCTAGCCGCTTCGATGTCTGAGCACTACCGTGTGATCTGCCCGGACGTTGTTGGACGCGGCCGGTCAGACTGGCTCAAAGACCCCAAGTATTACTGGGTGCCGCAGTATGTGAGTGACATGGTTACCTTGATTGCGCGGCTGAATGTGCCGCAAGTAGATTGGTTTGGTACCTCAATGGGTGCGCTAATTGGTATGGGCCTTGCCGCATTGCCCGATGCGCCGATTCGTAAAATGGTCATGAATGATGTCGGGCCCGCACTGAATTTTCAGGCACTGTCTCGCATTGGCAGTTACATCGGCGAAGATCTCCGCTTTGATAGTTTTCAGCAGGCACGCGACTACATACGCACTATCTCGGCCCCGTTTGGCCCCCACACCGATCAGGAGTGGGACAAACTCGCGGCCGATGTGCTCCTACCCACCGACGATGGTCGCTGGCGCCGACACTATGACGTGTCATTGGCGTTGCCGTTCAAGGTGATGACCGAAGAAAGCGCGCAACAAGGCGAGGCAGCGCTCTGGGCTGCCTATGACGCCGTGCGTTGCCCGGTTTTGCTGGTGCGTGGCAGTGAGTCTGATCTGCTCACGCGCGAGACAGCGCAGCAGATGACGACGCGTGGCCCACACGCACAATTAGTAGAGTTGCCCGGCATCGGGCATGCGCCCACGTTTATGCATGAAGATCAGATCGCGCTTGCGCGCCAGTTTTTTCTGGAATAGCCATGGTATTCGTTGTAACCCGCGCCGGAGATGATGAGCTGTGCACAGGCCTGCGGCCCGAGGATGCGGCGCGGCTACGGGATGCGATCGAGTTTGTGCGTGAGCCCTATGCTGGCAAGCAGGTGCCCACCGGCCAAGATGCGATGGATTTCTCGCGCGGTGTGGTTGCTGCACTGGCCTCGCTGAAAGCGGATGCCGATACACGAATTGCAGGCATATTGTTCGAGCTGGCAGTCGTGGTACCTGAACAGGTTGCAGCGATTGAGCCGCGCTTCGGCAAAGAAGTCGCCGATATGGTCACGGGTATTCGGCAGCTGATGCGGCTACATGAGGGCATGTTCACGCGCAAGGACGCCGAGCGTTCCAAGAACAGTGCGGCCAGCCAGCTGGAGGCCTTGCGCAAGATGACGCTGGCGATGGCTAGTGATATGCGGGTGGTCATGGTGCGCTTGTGCTCGCGCCTTGCGACGCTACGCCACTTTGCCGAGATCAAGAGCGAGAGCGAGTTCACGCTGCGTTATGCGCGTGAGACATTTGATTTATACGCGCCACTCGCCAACCGATTAGGCATCTGGCAGCTCAAGTGGGAACTGGAAGATTTATCGTTTCGGTTTTCTGAACCCGACAGCTATAAGCGCGTCGCAAAGATGCTTGAAGAGAAGCGGGTCGAGCGCGAACAGTTTGTCGAGGACGCGATTAAACGTTTGCGGTCCGAGCTGGCAGCGGCGGGTATTCGCGCCGAGGTTTATGGCAGGCCGAAGCATATCTATAGCATTTGGAACAAGATGCAGGGCAAGGCGATTGATTTCTCGCGCCTGCATGACGTGCGAGCGTTTCGGGTCATTGTCGATGACATAAAAACTTGCTACACCGTACTGTCGATCGTTCACGATATCTGGACACCGGTCGCTGAAGAGTTCGACGACTATATTTCACGACCCAAGTCAAATGGCTATCAGTCCTTGCACACCGTGGTTGAGGCGGATGATGGGCGTACGCTGGAAGTACAGATTCGTACCCAAGATATGCATCGGTTTGCAGAGTACGGCGTGGCTGCGCACTGGCGCTACAAAGAAGGTGGTGCGAATGCACTCGACGATTCCTATGACCAAAAAATTGCCTGGTTGAGGCAGCTGCTGAACTGGAAAAGCGAGATCACGGACACCGTGGTCGGGCAGGAAGACAGCGAGCGGCAGTGGGTCGAGCAGTTGAAGGCAGCCGCCATCAATGATCGTATCTATGTTCTGACGCCACAGGGTAGGTTGATCGAGTTACCAATGGGCGCCACGCCGATTGATTTTGCGTATCAGTTGCACAGCGATGTGGGCCATCGTTGCCGTGGTGCGCGGGTCAATGGAACGATGGTGCCGCTCAACACCGTGCTGAAGAACGGTCAGACGGTCGAGATCATTACCGCTAAAGGCGAGTCGGTGGCGATGGGTACTGCAGGGCCATCGCGCGATTGGCTGTCAGATGGTTACACCGCGAGTCCGCGAACTCGTTCCAAGATTCGTGCCTGGTTCAACGCGATAGAGCAGGCGCAAACTTTGATTCATGGACGTGCGCTCCTTGAAAAGACGCTGCAGCGTGAAGGCAAGACGGCGGTTAATCTGGATGATTTGGCGCATCGTTTGGGCTTTGCCAAGCTGGAGGATCTGCTGCTTGCGGTCGGTAACGAGCGAATGAGTTTGCGGCTGATTGAGCAGGCTTTGCATGGTGATGCGCATGAGCGCGCAACGCTGGATGATGAGAGCCAACTGACACGCAAGAGCCGCGCATCAAGTGTGACGCAGGGTGGCAAAGCGGGCGTGCTGATTTTGGGTACTGAGGGGTTGCTGACCCAAATGGCGAGTTGCTGCAAACCGGCGCCCCCCGATCCTATCGTCGGCTTTATCACGCGTGGCAAGGGCATCTCGATCCACCGCGCCAGTTGCAAGAACTTGTCGCAGATGGTGCTGCGTGCGCCGGAGCGCATGGTGCAAAGTAGTTGGGGGGATCTCGGCAGCGATACCGTGTATCCGGTGGACGTGTTCGTGCTGGCGCAGGATCGGCAAGGTCTGCTGCGCGATATCTCCGATATTTTTCTGCGTGAAAAAATCAATGTGATTGGTGTCTCGACCCGCAGCAGTAAGGGGCAGGCCTACATGTCGTTTACGGGCGAGATTTCGTCAACCGAGCAGTTGCAGCGCGCATTGAAAGTGATTAGTGCAGTGAAGGGCGTGGCCGAGGTGAAGCGCGTTTAAGCCAGGCCCGGTTCGCTGGATATCAAATCACCAACTCATTCAATAAGCCTTATCCAGGGCTTTATGTAAATCACTAACCCACCTTGCATTCCCTCTTACCGAAGCTTTAAGCGCTCAGCTACACCCGCAAAATCTTGGAGTTCTTGGCGTTAGGATGCAAAGCTGGCTATAATCTCGCTTCTTTAGGCGCGTAGCTCAGCTGGTTAGAGCACTACCTTGACATGGTAGGGGTCGTTGGTTCGAGTCCAATCGTGCCTACCAATAAACCGCATCAAATCAAGCACTTGTCGTGGTGTGCAGATTTGGTGGGACGCTGGTGGGATGAATCCGCTCCGATGAGAGCGGATTTTTTTCGTCTGCATCATTCCTGGTGCAGTGTTCAAGCTGCCGACCGCCGATTTTTCTTCGGATCAGTAGCCGTGAAATAGAAAATCTAACGCGGCAGTAATTTCTGCCTGCGAATCTACTAACGAAGCGATCGGCGACTTCAAAACACGCTGCGGCACTGCGCCCATCTTTGGAGTCTCCAGCAGATAGTCCTTGCCACTAATCTTGAATATTGGCGTAAGTTGGGTCGCCACCTTCACCTTCGGGAAATGCTTCAGGCTGCGTAACGGGATCACCATGCGGCTGTCGAGGCCATCAAGCAAATTACTTTGCACATCCAGCAGATAGGGCGTGGTCTTGGCGTGGTTACCTGGATTGGCATAAACATCAAAACGTGCCATCAGAAGCTCTTCCACTCATCTAAGGGCAGGCCTTCTGACTCGATCGTCGCGTTGTAGGCTGCAACAAAGTCTGCATGTTCTTCGCGCCACTGTCGCTCTTGCTCCAGCCGAACGATCTCCCGCAAGTGGCTATCGCATACCTGCGAAATATTGATGCCCAGCTGCCTTGCGGCGTCTAGCACGTCGCTACTGAGGCTGAGGTTGATGGCGCGCTTACCGGGCGGCCCGGCTCGGCTGCTTCGTGGGGTGTGTGCGGCTGCCATGGTGAACTCCAATCGCATGAATATATACGCATAAATTTGTGCGCATAAGTATGTGCGCATAAGTATGTGCGCATTTTATGCCCGCCGCCACTGTACGGGCAAGCCCTGGCGCTCCTTGGGTTGGCGAGAGCGGCAACTCTGCCTTCAACATCGTTTTTGAACACTGTCATGGCCTCGAGCGGTACCCCTTAAAGGGCTAGAACGCGTTTTGCTGTTGCTGCTAGCCGCGTCCATGGTGCAGCGGCCGAGTTGCCGAGTCCTGCTTGTCGCCCTCAGTTCCTTGGGTTTATACTTCGGCCTTGCTTGTCTTGTATGGCGCTATAGACCTTGAGTTGGTAGATGATTCTGAGTTGATTTCAGCCGACCCTACCAACACACCGCAACAATCATCTGTAAGAGCGAGAAAGGCGATACGGTTATGACACCGCGAACTAGCAGCGTAGCGAAATTTATCTCCTGCTAGTCCGTCTTCTTGCATAGAAAAACGCGGCTGGTCCGCGTTTTTTTTCGTCTGTGGCCTCGGCCGCGACACACTCCTAAGGAGCACCCATGGTTTCAGTTCGACTTCCCGATGGCTCGCAGCGTCAATTCGATGCGCCCGTGACAGTAGCTCAGGTAGCTGCATCGATCGGTGCCGGCCTTGCCAAAGCGGCGCTCGCCGGCAAGGTGGATGGCAAGCTGGTGGATACCGCGCACTTGATCACGCAGGATGCGGATCTGGCCATCGTCACCGATAAGGATGCCGACGGTCTGGAGGTGATTCGCCATTCGACTGCGCACTTGCTCGCGTATGCGGTGAAGTCGCTGTTCCCTGAGGCGCAGGTCACGATCGGCCCAGTGATCGACAACGGCTTTTATTACGATTTCTCGTACAAGCGCCCGTTTACACCAGAAGACTTGGAAGCGATCGAGAAAAAGATGGCCGAGCTTGCCAAGAAAGACGAGCCAGTCGAGCGCAAAGTGATTCCACGCGATGAAGCCGTGGCGTATTTCAAGTCGATTGGTGAGCACTACAAGGCGGAGATTATTGCCTCGATTCCTGCCAATGAAGATGTCTCGCTCTACTCGGAGGGTCAGTTCACTGACCTCTGCCGTGGACCGCACGTGCCGTCTACCGGCAAGCTGAAAGTATTCAAGCTGATGAAGCTAGCTGGTGCCTATTGGCGCGGTGATTCGAAGAATGAAATGCTGCAGCGGATTTACGGCACCGCCTGGACCAAGAAGGAAGATCAGGAAGCCTACCTGCACATGTTGGAGGAAGCCGAAAAGCGCGACCACCGCAAACTGGGCCGACAGCTCGATTTATTCCACTTCCAGGATGAGGCGCCGGGGCTGATTTTCTGGCACCCCAAGGGCTGGACGATCTGGCAGCAGGTTGAGCAATACATGCGCCATGTGTATCAAGATAACGGCTATCAGGAAGTCAAGGCGCCGCAGATTCTTGACCGTTCGTTGTGGGAAAAATCCGGTCACTGGGACAACTACAAAGACAATATGTTTACGACCGATTCCGAGAATCGGGCGTATGCATTGAAGCCGATGAATTGTCCGGGCCATGTGCAGATTTTCCGCTCGAATATGCACTCGTATCGGGAGCTGCCGCTGCGTTATGGCGAGTTTGGTCAGTGTCATCGCAATGAGCCCTCAGGCTCGCTGCACGGCATGATGCGGGTACGTGGGTTTACGCAAGACGATGGCCACATCTTCTGTACCGAGGATCAGATTCTGGATGAGTGCGTCGCGTTTACGTCCTTGCTGCAGCAGGTGTACCGTGATTTCGGCTTTACCGAGGTGATCTATAAAGTAGCCACGCGTCCGGAGAAGCGGGTCGGTTCGGACGAACTGTGGGATAAGGCCGAGCGCGCGCTAATTGAGTCGCTCAAGCGTTCGGGTTGCGAGTATGAGATTACGCCGGGTGAGGGCGCTTTCTACGGCCCGAAGATTGAATACACGCTGAAGGATGCGATTGGGCGACCATGGCAGTGCGGCACGATTCAGGTGGATTTCTCGATGCCGGTCAGACTAGAAGCCGAGTACGTGGCCGACGACAATACGCGCAAGGTGCCGGTCATGCTGCACCGGGCGATCCTGGGTTCATTGGAACGGTTTATCGGCATGCTGATCGAGAACCATGCCGGTGCCTTGCCACTGTGGCTGGCGCCGGTGCAGGTGTCTATCCTGAATATCTCGGAAGGGCAGTCGGATTACGCCAAAGAAATCGAGCAATCCCTGAAAAAACAAGGGTTTAGAGTACAGGCGGATTTGCGAAACGAGAAAATAACCTATAAAATACGCGAGCACTCGGTCCAGAAGCTGCCCTACATTGTGGTAGTCGGCGACAAAGAGCGAGATGCAAAAACCGTGGCCGTGCG
>JAIXQK010000063.1 GCA_027485795.1 Oxalobacteraceae bacterium | reverse complement strand
CCATCGCGCACAATCACACAACCGACCCGAGGATTCGGGGTCGAGGTATAGAGTGCTTTGGCGGCCTGCGCGAGCGCAGCGCGCATGCCATCGGTATCGGTGAGAATTTTCACATCGTCAGCATCAGCGGAGATACGACATTCTAGCAAGTGGCAAGATCACGATCAGGATCGCAGACGCGTACGCGCCCAAGAAATCCGATCACGAGTTTGCGCCTTTGCTCACCCAGCTGAAATAGTATCGACCCAAATTGCGGTACCGAGGCGCTTGCGACGGTACGCGGACGGCCACTCGGATCAAACGCGAGATACGTGCGCTTACTATCCGTGAGACGTGTAATCACCTCTAATCCCGCGGGTATAGCAGCCCCGTGATGCAGAACTAGATCGCCGGGGTCTACGCGCTGATTGTCATTCGTATCTATCGCGACGCACCAGCCCAAACGCCATTCGCCCCACACCCGCGGTAGCAGATCAACCCGACGGCCACGACGAACTGCTTCGTTACGCGCCCGACTAAGTGCAGAATGAAAATCTGCGACCGCCGCCGTCACACGCATGCGATCCAACAAGGGCTTGAAGGTCGACAACGTTGCCGCAGTGAGCAAAGCCACGATGCATGATGTCAACACTAGCTCGAATAGCGTGTATCCGCTCGCCCTGTGGGGCATTCTTTGCAGGTTGTTTGGATGATTACTCGCTTTATATGACATCGTTTGTATAGTGTCTGAATGATGTTTTGATTGCTTCTTCATCTCTTACCAAGGGGAAGCACGCCTCAGGGTTCTAACCTTCGCCAGGCAATTCGTCGAATACGAGAGGTACACTCAGCAACTGCATCATGCTCACAATGGTCGATTGCATAATCTGCTTGCAAACGTACCTTGACCTGCGCGGCATGTCCGACTGCGGTAATTCGAAAGATACTGAGCGGAAGGTCGCTCAGCTCCGCCATCGCATCGGTATTCAGCACCTCGAGCGTCCAATCAACGCCTGTCTGTCGATAGGCGTGAGACTCAGGATTTGCTGCCAGGTTTTTTACAAGCTGCTGCAAGCGTAGCTCCGCCTGCGACAAGGCCTGCTGCTGACGGATCCACTGCGCTGAAGAAAACGCAGCATCCTGTGTCAAATGAGATGCCGAAGCTGCTAATAGCATCACCATCATCACTGATAGTGTCGAGGGTAACAAGCTCATGCATCCGGACGCAGGCTATTGTTCAGGAAAATGATCTTGTCGAACTGACGATGTAAGCGATTCGGCTTCAACTGCTGAGGTAATACATACGCACTGCCATCTTCAGCAGAATCACACCCAACCTCATTTATACCGAACAGATCTATGGGTCTCGGGGTACCGACCCATCCAATACGCTGTGGTGACCGCATCAGCAAGGCGATGTGGAGTGCCACAATACGGGTACGCAGCGGTAACGACAATGGTAGCGTAGTCGATGCAGTATCGGACAGCTGCGACGCACTGAGGAAATTGTTTGGCAAACCATCGTCGTCTACATCCACGCCAAATCGCACTTGAAAGGCAAGAACGCCACTGGCCACCGCCTGAGAAGTCCATGCCGATGCACCGTGGTAGTGACATCGCAACTCAGGCTCGTTCATGGGATCAAGCCCGATATACAAAATACTACGGCCGGTGAGCTCATCAGACTGGCTTGCAAGGGGTACGGCAAAGCCAGCGCAATTCAAGACCTGGCCAGTAGCATCGCCGCGCAGTCGAATCACTAACAAGTCACTCGCAAGCGAGCTTGAGGGTGCGATATTCACCATCGTCTGTGCCGTGCCAGAGACCGTGGCATCGTCCAAGCCATCAATCGCTCCCTCGATTGGCCGCGAGGACACTACAGACATCGGTATAGCCACGTTCACATAACCTGCTTGCTGTAGCAATCGCTCAATGAGGTCGAATACCTGGTAGGCCTGATCCTCCATAAGCGACAATTGTCTGGCCCGCTGATGCCATCGCTCTGCCTGCGCCGTGAGATGAATCGCCGAAAGAACGATGCCGATTGAGAGTGACAGCGCAAGCATCAAGGAAACCAGCCCACTACCGCGACCGCGGCAGTGCATCACTGCGTCCCTATCGGTATCACGAGCGCAGGCACAGGCGCAGTGATCGGCCAGCCCAATTTCATTAGTAAGGCACCACCATCAGTGGCACAGCTCCAATCCAACTTTGCACTCGAATCCACATCTCCCAGACAGATCATTACGCGTGCGTCCGGCATCACCTGTCGCAGACGCCACTGCCATGCAGTGAGGTAGTGCCATGCACTTGCTGCTTTATCGCAGCTGCTTTTCATACAGCACGCATTGGATAAAACAGTGGTACTCGATGACTGCTTTAAGGCTTGCTCGAGTGGCATATCGAGCCCTAAATGCCCACCACGTCGAACCCATGCAGAAAATTCCGATGCCAATCGAACTGCACTGGCCCGCCGCGAGGCATTCTGAAAAATGATTGAATTAGTCGTGTTAGATCTGATGAGTAGTAGTGCTGCCATTGCGACCATCAGCAGCGCAATCATTTGCTCGACAACAGAAAATCCGAACCAACATCGGGCCATCACCACCTCCGATTTTTTGCGAATGATCAGTGATATCGCAAGCCTGCGATGAGCAAAGTTAAAGGTCAGACTAATGATTGACGAGGCGCGTCAAAAAATCAGCACGGCTAGCCGATAAATAGTAATGACAGATGAGGATTTACCCCAATGACTTAGGAGGACTCAGCGGGCGCTCAGTGGGCGCTCAGTGGGCGCGCAGCTTGGGGCTGGTGGGAGACTTGGGTTCGACATCAATCTCATCGATCGCATCGCGAAACTCAGAGACATCCTCGAAGCTACGATAGACCGACGCAAAGCGAATATAGGCGACCTTGTCCAAGCGCTTCAACTCGCGCATCACGAGCTCGCCCAGTTGACCAGAGTCGATCTCTCGATCACCTGACGAGCGTAGCTTTTGTTCGATACGCTGAATCGCCGCATCGACTGCGTCAGCAGATACCGGCCGCTTACGCAATGCAAGCGCCAAACTCGCGCGCAGTTTTGCGGTTTCAAAGTCGGTTCGGCTGCCATTTTTCTTGACGATAGTTGGCATCGCCAACTCGACCCGCTCGTAGGTGGTGAAGCGCTTGTCGCATGCGTTACAGCGACGACGGCGACGTACGCTGTCGCCCTCCTCCGAATCGCGGGTATCGAGTACTTGGGTGTCTTCGCTATGGCAAAAGGGGCAGCGCATCGTCAGTCTCTAGTCGGATTACCTCGTCGCGCCCCGGCCATGATTACCTGGCGTATACCGGATGTGCGTCAGTCAGTTTCTTGACTTCCGCCTTGACGCGTTCAATCGTCGCTTCGTCATGTGGGTTGTCCAGTACATCGGCAATCAGATGACCGACCTTGGTGGCTTCCGCTTCCTTGAAGCCACGCGTTGTCATCGCCGGTGAGCCCAGACGAATGCCCGAGGTCACAAACGGCTTCTCCGGATCATTCGGAATCCCATTCTTGTTGCAGGTAATGTGCGCCGAGCCCAATACCGCCTCAGCCTCTTTACCGGTCAACTTCTTCGAGCGCAAATCCACCAGCATCACATGCGACTCGGTACGACCCGACACAATCCGCAAACCGCGCTCGATCAAAGCCTTCGCCAGCGCATCCGCATTCTTCAAGACCTGCTGCTGATACGCCTTGAACTCCGGCGACAGTGCCTCTTTAAAGGCCACCGCCTTCGCCGCAATCACGTGCATCAGCGGGCCACCCTGCATACCAGGGAACACCGCGCTGTTGATCTTCTTGGCCACCTCTTCATCATTCATCAGAATGATGCCGCCGCGCGGGCCGCGCAGGCTCTTGTGCGTCGTCGACGTCACCACATCCGCAAACGGTACTGGGTTGGGGTACACACCGCCCGCAATCAGACCGGAGTAATGCGCCATATCCACCAGGAACAGCGCGCCGATCTCTTTGGCCACCTTGGCAAAGCGTGCCCAGTCAATCTTCAGAGCATAGGCCGAGGCACCGGCAATAATCATCTTCGGGCGATGCTCATGCGCTAAGCGCTCCATCTGCTCGTAATCAATCTCTTCTTTGTCGTTCAGGCCGTACGACACCACCTTGAACCACTTGCCCGACATATTGAGTGCCATGCCGTGGGTCAGGTGACCGCCTTCAGCCAGCGACATACCCATGATGGTGTCGCCCGGTTGCAGATAAGCCAGCATCACTGCCTGGTTGGCCTGCGAGCCGGAGTTGGCCTGCACGTTGGCGAACTTGGCGCCGTAGAGTTCTTTCAGGCGATCGATCGCGAGTTGTTCAGCGATATCGACAAATTCACAGCCGCCGTAATAGCGCTTGCCGGGGTAGCCCTCAGCATATTTATTTGTCAACTGCGAGCCTTGCGCTGCCATCACGGCTGGCGAGGCATAGTTCTCGGAAGCGATCAGCTCAATATGCTCTTGCTGGCGCTCATTCTCTTGTTGAATCGCTGCCCACAACTCAGGGTCAACGGCGGCAATGGT
>JAIXQK010000183.1 GCA_027485795.1 Oxalobacteraceae bacterium | reverse complement strand
GGCATCTTGCCGTTTGTGCTGCGTCAGCTGCTAGCGGCCTAAAAAATCACTTGTAGAACTGAATCAAATATTCAACCGGAGACAAACTGATGTGGAAAATGCTTGTAGCATTTGTGATTTTTGCGGTAGCGGCACTGGCAGCTGTGTTCAGCATGGGCGATAAAGCCAGCCTGCAGGGTGAGGCAGGCGGCCATGGTGACAGCCACACTGAGGCACCAGCAGCAGCCCCAGCGACAGCCCCAGCGGCTGCAGACGCCACCGCCGCGCCAGCCGCACCGGCAACGCCCGAGGCAGAGAAGAAATAAGCCATACCGCTTGCGATCAAACAGCCCGCTTCGGCGTGATGCCAGTCAGTTAAGAGCTGTTTGAGAAACCCAAGCAATAGAAACGAGTCCTCGATGTTTGTGGACTCGTTTTTTTATATCAGGCCACGATCCGGAACTCGGTGGCCTTGGCGATCGGACGTACATGACGGTTTTCTCGCTTCATCTCCACAAAGCCGTAGTTAGACATTGTCTTGAGCGTCCGGGACAGGTTACCCGGCTTGCGCCCCGTCATCTCCGCCAGCGTCGAAATGGACTGTGGCTTGGCCTCCTGAATCACTTTCAGCAAGGCACGGTTTTCGTCACTGAGCACCTCGGCCAGCGAACGCATTGAAGTGAACCAGATCTTGGGATCGGTGGCCTTGGGTTTGTACTCTCCGCGTGCAATCGCCAACATGCGCTCGCGGATGCGTTCCTGGGGCAGGATTCCAACGACGATAGCTTTCATAATCTTTTGATCTCTACTAACACGAGGCTTCGGTCTTTATCCAGTATCCATTTTCCTAATCAATTATCTGATCATGGAGTTCGACTAGAGTCGCGACACTGGGATTCTGACGAATATTTGAGTGTATCAGCGGTTGATAAAGTTTACCGGCCTTTGCTGATCAGTAAGCATCCGATCAAGTCTGTCGGCACATTGAGCCCGCTTCGGCGGGCTTTTGTTTTGTCATCTCAAGGGCTGACGCATCCAGTACAATCGCCGCTCCCTAGCCCACGCCCTACCGCACCCATGCGCCGCTCGCCTAAAAACCCCATCCGTAAGTTTTCTGCCGAGAGCCAACGCCTCGCCTCATTGGCGCAATCCATGGTGCGTGCCTCCAGCCGTATCGAGACCAGAGCATGGGAAACACGACTCGACAGCCTGCTTCAAAAACAGCTATCGAATAACCAACAGCAAGCCATCGACAATGCGCTTGATCATCTGTTTCACACCGATCTTGATGCCTACGATGCGCTGCTCGATTCCATCGAGGCCATCAGCAGTAGTTGCACCCTAGACGAAGGCGACAAACGCTACGATGCGCTCCTGATCGCCATACCAGTACTGGCCTGGACACGATTCACTATCCCGTCAGGCGCCATCAACGCTAATACGCTGCAAACCATTACCGCCCATCTGCAGGGGCATATTCTCGCGGCCAACACACGCGCCACGGTGGCACCGGTGTTGTTCTCGATTGATCAGCTACCGCGCAGCTACTGCGAGACCTACCAGCTCACTCGCCGCATGGCCGAGTCGGCCATCTCAGGCAAAGCGCAGCCAGCACCAACAGCACTACCAGAAACCGCCGCGTTTCTCGCCGACACGCGCCACCTGCTCGCCCTAGTGACTGCCGAGAGTGGGCAGCCTTTGCTGCGCTGGCAAGAAGATGAGACCGGTAGCAATCTACAGACACTCAGCCAATCTGCGCTGACCCAGTGGCAGCTACAAGCAGGCCCAAATCTACAAAACTTGCTGCCGGGCTGCGGTATTGAGTTGTTATTGCCCAGCGCCTACTACGTCGCGTGCCGTGAAGCAGATAAAGCCATTCGCCCGATATCACTGCGCGCAGCTGTCTATTACCTCACGCATGTACTTTCTGTCGAGCCTGCGCAGCTCTCCGCCGTGATTGCTGCTGTCGGCGATGAGGCCAGTGATATGCGTGTTGATGAGTTTCGTATCAGCTACAGCGTGACTGGCAACAACGATGTCGTCTACGGCGTTGTATGGCCCTTATACGACGAAGAAAGCGCCGAAGAATACGTGGCTAATCTCACGCATCAACGCACCGTTGCCAGTGCGTCTTCATCACCGCTTCAACAAATCATCTCGGTACTGCGCGAGAGCGGCATCACCCGCATACAACAAGCGGATAGTGTTTTCCCGCCCGAGTATTGCGACGACTGCGGCGCGCCCTTGTTTTGCGATGTGGAAGAAGAGATGGTGCATGCAGAGATGCCGGAAGACGCCGGGCAAAATTCCGGCCACCTGCACTAAGGCGAGCGCCCTGCCCTCTGATATACTTGTGGGCTTGTCGGGGCGTAGCGCAGCCTGGTAGCGCACTTGCATGGGGTGCAAGGGGTCGCGAGTTCGAATCCCGCCGCCCCGACCATTTAATTCAGTTTCACGGTCCTAATCGGACACAGCGTAAAGATCCCGCCCGCCACATCGGCAGCCGCTTCAGAAGATTGGTAACTGCATGCCCCCCCAAAGGCGACGGCTCTGAAACACCTATGAGCTGGTTGCGGTCGCCACTCTGTCCCTGGACCTTCCAGGTATCAAACAATGATGGCGCTGGGAACCCTGATTGCTAAATAACATCTGCCGATCCCTTAACAAGCTTTGGCATGGCCGTTTATTTGGCCAGAGTTCTTGCTAGTAACGGTCCAATGAAGCCATCAAGAGACCCGGCCTGTCACCTTGCAAAATTAGATCTGGAAATCCTCAAGCAAGGCATTTTTTGAACTTATCCAACCACTTGCTAAAATGTGGTTTTTTTAACTAAACTCAGTTTATCGGTATGGCTCACTTTTTGAGCCTGGCAGATCGTACCCTGGCGAAATTTGTTTCGTAGATCGGCATGATTAAGGTTGCAGACCCAAAAAGGAACTGGACACAATTTTTTGGTCGGCTCCAGATTAAATTCGACCACACATAAAATTGGCAGGAAATTTGCAATAGCTGTCAGCTCCGATCTTTGCTTAATATAAGCCAGCAAGTAACGTAATCATACAGCCTCAAATATGAGCTTAACTTCGTTCAAAGCACAGGATGCTGATTTAATTGCGAACTATCGAGTTGATCAGGTTTTAGCTTTGGCAGGCGACGGTCGCTTGCGGGATGGATCTAGAACCTCGGAGGAATTCAGAGAATATTTGTCAACGGTTAGCCTTGATAAGCTAAGAAAATACTCACAAGAAACCCTATTAAAGAAATTCCAAGACAGTGGCTTCGTGCTTCAAGACGTGGTAAACGAGCTCGGCCGAAGATTGGGCTACAACGTAGAGAATGGAAGATACCGGGGAGTATCAAACCAGATTGGTCATGATGGTCTTTGGAATTGTTCGGCAATGACTCTCGTAATTGAAGTCAAAACTACTGACGCATACCGTATAAATCTTTCTACCATTGCCTCTTATGCCGTGTCGCTCGAGACTAAAAACGAAACCGCAAAGCGTGTAGGACTTTTATTGGTGGTCGGACGGCAAGACACGGGGGATCTCGAAGCTCAAATTCGCGGAAGTAAATTTGCTTGGGACGTCAGAATCATTTCAGTTGATGCTCTGATTGAACTAGCCGGGCTGATCGAAGTCGCCGTGGATCAAGAGACGGAGGACGCACTCCGAACAGCTTTACTGCCGGTTGAGTACACAAGACTCGACCATATTATTGAGCTGCTTTCAAAGTTGGCGATTGATGTTGACAGAGCCAGCCAAGTCGATGATTCCTTAGATGAAGAAGATCTCGTCACCGAACCAAGTATTCAATTAGGGCCAACCGAAAAAAACAGCGAACCAGTTAATGCTGTCCTAAGGACGAGCAAAAGCTCTGACTGGCTAACACTAGAGGTTTTGAGAGAAATGATCTTGACCTCTGTGGAGACTTCATTTAAGTCACGCGCCCAAAAGATCAGCAAATCGAGATACGTCATAGACAACAATATTCACTTGATTATCTCCCTGTCAAAGAGGTACCTACGTAGTGATCAGGCTTACTGGTATGCATTACAGTCCAAATGGAAGGAATTACTGTCTTCTGAAAATTCTTGTCTTTGCTTAGGGATGCAAGACGAAAAATATTATTTCCGCATTCCAGGACCAGTAGCCTTAAGCTTTACTGAGTTCATGAATAGGACACAGAAGGCCGGGAGTGCATATTGGCACGTAGTCCTCAATAAGCAGGACCAGGCAATACTGCTGAATCTCCCTAAAGCTGCTAAGCTATTGGACTTGTCTGAATTCAAGGTAGAAATTTGATGTATACGCACGTCTCCCTTTTCGCTGGCCTAGGCGGTTTCATTATTTCTGGAAATCGGGTCGGCTTCCGAACAGTTTTTGCTAATGAGATTGAGCAATCATGTGGATTTGTCTTACGCCATAATTTTCCTGATGTTGCTTTAAGTCTAAAAGACGTTCGAGACCTAGATCCAGCGAATTTTGCTGAATTAGAAGAGGGGGTAGACGTTCTTTCAGCAGGTTTTCCATGTCAATCATTTTCAGTTGCTGGGGAAAATCTTGGTTTTGACGATGAACGAGGAAAGCTTTTCTTCAAAATTCCAGAGATATGCAAAAGTATGAAACGCTTTCCAAAAGTGCTTTTGCTAGAAAATGTCCCTTACTTAAAAGTCTACGATGGAGGATCTAGACTAAAAGTCATACTCAACGAGTTGAGGCGCATTGGATACTGGGTATCTGAAGATAATGTTGCGATATTGGATTCCTACAATTTTGGAGACACTCCACAACGACGAGATCGGTTGTATATCGTCGCCACTCATTCTTCTGTTTTTAAAAAAAATAAGTTTCAATTTCCATCCTCTGGCACATTAAGTCATAGGTCAATTTGGGATTACATTGAAAAGCGGCAAAGGGCGGACCAAAGGCTTTATCTTGACCCGGAAAACAAGTACGCAAGGATGATAATGCGAGCTTCCGAAAAGTTTGGTACCAACCGCCTGTTTCAAATTCGAAGGACTGAAGTCCGCGCATGCCCAGAGGGCATTTGTCCAACGCTAACGGCAAACATGGGTGGAGGTGGTCACAACGTTCCGTTTCTGATTGACCAATGGGGCGTCAGGCGGCTCGGTGTAGACGAGGTCTCGCTTTTACAGTGTATTCGCCCAACCGAATTCAGCTTTCCTGCTGGCTTGACTGAGTCTTCAAAGCTGATGATGCTTGGAAACGCTATTTGTATAGATGTAGTGGAGCAGATCTTCGGATCAATCCGAAG
>JAIXQK010000077.1 GCA_027485795.1 Oxalobacteraceae bacterium | reverse complement strand
CCGAGCGCGTATTCGAGGATGTTCACCTGGCCGTCGCCATCGAAGTCCTCGGTGTCTCCGGCGAGCACGTTCGCGGTGTCGTCATACACGCCGAACTGCTCGAAGCGCCAGTTCTGGAGTGAAGTATAAACAACGGCTACGGGCGTGGCCGAGACCTCGTTGGAATTTGAGCCGAAGAGGCTTGAGGTAGAATTCCGCGCCTGAACCACGTAGAAGTAAGTGGTGCCGTTAACGAGTCCGGTATCACTGTAGGAACGACCAGCCAGATTGCTGACGACATTTGTGTAGGGGCCGCCCGCGGTCGTAGCACGCTTTACGATGTAGGTGTCGGCGTCGTTTGCGGCCGTCCAAGAGAGGTCGACCTTTGCATTGCCGGCTAACGCCGAGAGAGTCGACGCGCCAGGCGTGACGGGGGTGGCTCCACCCGTGACGGTTAGAGTGCCGGTCGAGGTGTTGAACGAGTAAGTCTGCGCACCAACCGTGCCGCTCCAGACGCCGCCACCCTCATCTGTAAGCGCGGTCTCGGCGGTCGTGGTCGTTGTGACGAAGACTCCGGTGAAGCCGGTGCCAGCCGTGGCGGCCGCAATTTCAAACAGGCGGTAAGACCCATTGAAGACGGTGCCCAGGAAGTTAAGCTTAACCGGCCCGTTCAGCGTCACGCTGCCGGCGGTGGCCGAGGTGGACTTGACACCTGTAAAGCTAGCGCCACTGAAGTCGAACTGGGTGGTCGCCGTGGCGGTCAACTCAAGAACTCCGCCGAAAGTCAGCTGACCGCCGCGCAGACCGGTGGGGTCGGGACGGAGAATACCGTTCACGACGGCATCCGGGGTGATAGTGCCGGAGCCGCCTAAGGTGGCGCCCGTGGCGACGGTCACAAAACGAGCCGGGGCCGTCGGAGCAGTGGCGGTCGACGCAGGGATTACCGAATCAACCAGCAAGGTGCCGGCGCTTACGGTGGTAAGACCGTCCTGAAGCGTGGCTCCGTTAATGGTAAGCGTGCCCGTTCCAACTTTGATCAAGGAGTTGAAATTATTTCCGCGAACAAAGTTGCCAGAAAACACGCTGGATTCGTTGCGTCCGCCGATCTGCCAGGTCGAGAAGCTACCGACAGAATTGGTAAGCGACGTGTTTCCGCTCAGAGAGCCGATGATGAAGGTGTTGCCTCCGGAATTTGTCGCTCCGTTGAATGTAATGCCGGTGGCGTTTACGGCCGCGTTAGCAAGGCCCGCTGTGTTGAAACCGCCTCCGTTGTTGAGCAGACGCACCGTGCCGGTTCCCGAGATGTTGAGCGTGCCGTTAAAGCCAGCCCAATTGTTGGAGAAGTCCGCGCGAGCGACGTCAGTGTTGACCGTCATGTTCAACGTTCCGTTACCCGTCATCGCGCCAGCCAGCGCGAAGCGGTTCGGGGTATTGAACGTAGCCGTCTTGCCGGATGGAATTTCGATGGAATTGGCCACGCTAAGCGTGTTTCCAGCCGACGTGGCCGCGTTGAGCACACCGCCTTCCAAGGTGATGGTGCCGGCGCCCAGAGTGTCTTGGACGTTAACCGAGCCGGTCAGGTTGATACGCAGCGTTCCATTGCGCAGGGTAACTCCGCCGGATTTGGTGGCGGTGCTTCCCGTGCTGGAGATGGAAAGCACACCCGCCCCGTCCTTGACCAAGTTGCCCGTGCCAGAAACAGCTCCGGAGATGCTGAGCGTGGTGTTGGCGGCCACGTTGAGCGTGCCGTTGCCACTGCTAACCACGAGCGGACGGCTTACCGTGCTGTTGTCGCTGGCCGTGCCGGAAAGAGTCACATTCGCGCTGGTGGCCAAAGAGCCGCCATCCAGAACCAATGCCCCTCCAAGCGCGCCAAGCCGATCATTGGCGTCGACCTGCAAGAAGCCGCCTTTGACGATGGTGTTGCCGGAATAATTGTTGGAGAAAGCCAAGGAAAGAACACCGGCCCCGGCCTTGGTCAGAGCGCCCGCGCCGCCGTTGCCGATGGCATTCAGGAAAACGACATCGTTGCCGTTGGTATCGATAGTAGCGCCATCTTGCCCGATGGTGAAAACCTTGGTGGAGATATCAGCCGTGTTGCCCGCGCCGTAACGGAGGGTGGCACCGCTGACCGTGAGAGAGCCCGAACCCAAACTGCTGGCGTTGGCAAAACCAAGCGTGCCTCCCATGGCAATCACGGAGCCGGTGAAGGAGTTGTTGCCGTTGAGGTTTAGGGTGCCGGGTCCGGTCTTGGTGACGCCTCCCGCGCCGGAGACAACGCCGGAGATGGTCAGACTTGAATTGGCGTCGATGCCCGCGGCCAAGGTCGAGGAAAGCACGACAGGAGCGGAGATCACGTGGTCGCCTTGAGTCACGTTCACCGCGGCGTTTTTCACACCCTTATCCAAGATCAATGAACCGCCTGTTCCTTGGGCAATCGTATAGCCGTTTGGACTCGGGCTGGTGAATACCAAGCCATTGACCGTGCGCGATCCGTCCAGGGTGACGGTGGCGGGAGCAGCGAGCGCGGTGGTAAACTGGGCGGTATAGCCCGAGGTCGGGACGCCGTTGCCCCAGCTTGAGCCGGCGGACCAACTGCCCGAGCCGATGGAAGTCCACTGACTAAGAATCGCGTCCAGTTCGATCAGCAGCGTTAAAAAGCTGCCGGTGGCCCCAAAGGTATAAGAATAACCAGCCTGCGGGTTAGACACGCTGAGGGCGGAAGGCCCCGTGCCTTGGACAGCACCCGAGTATTGGAATAGATTGTAGGTGCCCGGAGTTTTCCAAGCCAAGCCGGTGCCGACGTCGATCAACTGCAGCGCGCCGCCGTTGATGGTAAGTCCGTTGCTAGCGGTGGTGACCACGCGATCATTCGAGGAAGTTGACGCGAAATCGAGATCAAGAAGGGAGCCGGACGCGAGACTCAGGCGCCCGACGGTCAAGGAACCCACGCCCGCGACACCAGGCTGAACTCGACCGCTGGCCGGAATCGATACTGAGCCGGAAATGGTTCCGGTGCCGCTAAGGACCGTGCCCGAAGCCATCGTGACATTGCCTGAACCGGTCGCGGAACCAGTGCTATTAATCACGCGGAGGCCGCCGGCGTTGATCGCGGTGTTGCCCGTGTATGCATTCGCACCGCCGAGAGTAAGAGTGCCGGATCCGGCCTTGGTCACCGATATGGTGCCGTTGCCCCCTATGGTGGACGCCAAGGTGACGTCGTTGGCGGCCGTGTCGATGTTGACCGTTCCGTTGCCCGTAAAGGCAAGATTGCGAGTGGTAAGATCGGTGGTGACGTTCGCGCTGAATTGCACTCCGGTGCCGCCGGCCAAGGTCACTTGGCTGGCCGTGCCCAACGAGCTGGCATTACCCAGAATCAGCGTGCCCGCATTCACGGCAACGGGACCCGTGAATGTATTCGCGCCATTCAGCGCAAACGAGCCATTGCCCAGTATATTAAACGTAAGAGAGCCGGCACCCGTGATGACGCCGGAATGAGTCAAGGCTCCGCTACGGTTGAACACCAAGGAGCCATTATTGAAGACCGGGTTATTATTGATAGTGCCGACCGCGCCACCTTCGCCGATCTGCAAGGTGCCTTCCGTGATATCAACCGGATTATTCGAGCCCGGGAAGGTAGGATTGCTGAGAATGACGCGTCCGGGTCCGCTCTTGGTAAAGCGCGTCAAAGCAGTTGTGCTGGTGTTGGCCGTGGTTATATCACCACGCCAGATAAGGTCGCCCGCGGTGTTAAATTGATGGATATTAAAACGCCCGCTGCTGTTATTATAGCGGAATTCGTTACCATTGCTGGCTAAGTTCGAGAAGATTACGTTTCGCGCGCCAACATTTGGAGTGACAAGAATCGAGAACGGGGAACCCGGCTGAATACGAGAATTGTTGCCGGCAAAACCAACCACCCAATCCGTCCCGGCCGTGGCATGAGGCTGGTTGAACCTAATGCCCGAATTTCCCGGGAACGTGTTTGCGTTCGTGAGGGTGAACGCGGTTGACGCCGCCAGCGCGTTGGAATTAGTCACGTCGACATAGCCGTTGGAAGGCCATGTGGTCAACGTGGCGGCCAGAGTAGAATTCCCGCCGTCGGACGGATTGGCCACGCCCAAGGCGTCGGCAGGGATCAGCTTTCGATTGCCATCTTGTATGGTCGCAAAATTAACCGACGAATCGGTTCTGACCACGGCGTTGTGCATGATTGCGGCAAGCGTGCCAAAACCTTCGGCAAAAAAAGAACCGGTGTTGGTTCCGGAGGCATCTACGGTCACCGATCCGCCATTGATGTTCAGGCCACCCCACAAGGTGGAAGACACGCCAGAACCCGCCCTGAATGTGGCCCCTACGCCAGGCCCCACCGCCAAGGTTGGGCTATCAATATCGACATTGGTTCCAGTTGTGGCGTTTGCGAAATTCAATCCACCTGAACCAAGATTGATCGTCTGTGCCACCAATCCTGATATAGTCACAGTCCCCGGGTTTGCTTCGACGCGAATTCCTTGGAATGTGACGTTGCCTCCCACAGGAACACTTACACCACCAGTGGCAGAAGTTGCGTTAAAAACCGCGATGTCATTGGCGGTGGGCAATACCCCCCCCTGCCAGCTAGATGCATCATTCAAGGCGGTGGTATTATTGGCCTTGATTATGTCAGCCGCGTGCAATGAGCCCAACCCTAGCGGAGCAGCTAGGATCGCGGCGTAAAAGCGACTCATTCTACGTTGGCAAATGGATTTACGAAACAGCTTCATGGATATTAAGGGTAAGGGGTAAATTAAGGGACCGTTACTGATTTCAGCCGTCAGTTATTCAGCGCCAACCACCTGCGGAAATTGAAGTTGGTGCCATCGCCTCGATCATTCCAGCCATTGGAGCCATTGCCGGCATACTGGGTCTGGCTGACGTGGCCATCCGCCCATAAT
>JAIXQK010000175.1 GCA_027485795.1 Oxalobacteraceae bacterium | reverse complement strand
TCATTCTGAGTACCCCAGTAGCCATCGGTTGATAAGATCGTAGTGTTTTGTTGGCAGGAATACTGTACCGGATCATTACTACCAGTCAGTAGCCGACCTGCATAAATTCTTCCTGCCTTGGCCAGCGCTGCACGCAAGGGTGTGCCGCCCATAGGGCGTGCTGCGTATAGTTTTTCGTAAAAACTTCTTCGGTGCTCATCACTGAAGTCGTCGATACGCAGAAAATTATCACTGCTTGCGCTAACGCCGGATTCACTGATCGTTGAATAGCCAACGCGATAGTTGGCATCAAGCTGACTGAGTGCGCGTCCAACGGCTGTCTTCATCGTCAGTAAGCGTGTACGGTGATAGCTAAACCAATTTGCAAAATTAGTCGTCTCATCGCTACGTCCGGGACCGGATGATCGACTAACGATGACCTTGCGCCAGTTATTGCGTCCAGTCGCGTCCGCGTCGAATCGCGTATCACGACAATGATCTTCTGCAGAACCGTCACCTAAGTGCTCGGCTTTGTTTCCTTTGTAAATAAAGTAGTACGCTGGCTCAGGTCGATTGGGTAAGCCGTTGTCGTTTGAAGTGCAGCCGCCCCCCGATGATGTGCAATCGGGGCTGTAGATAATGCCCGCGGTATTGGACGGTACCGTCGGTCTGCTAGACGCAGAGCGCCAGGCCATGAAGCTATCGGAAAGATTGACTGTCACCGCCCCGGGACGAAAGCCATCGTAGGAAGCAGCAGAAAAATTTTGCTGTGGATACTCAGCACCTGTCGCACGTACCGGTACCGGGTAGTTGACCTCGGGGTTGTAGTAAATCTTATTGCACACACTGGCGCGATAGCCTACTGTGTTTTGATATTGCCGTATAACCACCTCGTCACCCAAAAAACTCGACTGCATGCTGCCGGAGTCATCAAGAATAAAAAAGATATTAGGCTTAACCGGAGTCGATAGTAAGAAATTGATCGGTGCTTGTGCAAGATCGGTCAGTGCGAAGCCGGGCGACATCACCATCATCAGAAAGCTAATCAATAAAACTTTTGAATGTAGGCGTAATCGCATTCAATATTCCTTCAGTAATGGACCAAGGTCTGAACAAAAGCGGTGGTATTACGCGGACCCCGCACGTAAACAGTAATACGGAAATAAACAGTATCGGAAGCATCAAAGCGTTTTGATGCGCCATAGCTGAGCTGGCCTCGATTACTACTTGCGCCCTGCGCCGAGCGAAACAGTAGGCAGCTATTGGCAGCCGCATCGGGACGGCCGTTGGTGCGACATAATCGGTGAATGACATAGCGCACGCGATTGCCCGCTGCATCAATTGGCATTGCAGGTGAGGCGCTCAAGCAGGTCGTCGTACTACGGCCCGCGCATTGATCATCATCCCAGTCGATGTAAGCGCGGGTATCGGTATCGGTGCGGCCGCTGAGGCTGAGACCACTGGGCAGACTGGCGTAGTAGCCAGCCGCAGCCTGATCGGAAAAAAGATCGGTGGTCGCTGCCCTTGCTGACAACCAGTCGATAGCGGTCTCACTGCCGGCCTCAGAAGCGAATACCGCCGCCTGACGAAAACTGAAGTTGCCCGCCACGAGCAATCCGGTAGCCACGGCACGAACCAGCGCCAGCGCACCCAAACTCATGATCACCAACACCACCAGCGCAACGACCAGCCCGGCACCATGGCAATGCGTATGTGTTAGCCGCGCCGTCATGGCTCGCCCCACAATTGATTACGTAGCGGCAGTTCTGTTTGGAGTACCCGGTAGCGCCAGCAACGCCATTGTTCGAGATGGTCGAGCAGAATGTCGGTCTGTACTAACGCCCCGCTCGAGTCACCTGCCAGCCAGGTAGGGGTGGGTGCGTCGCAGTCCTGCTCACGGCGTTGCGGACTACGTAAGACAAGGGCAAAGCGTACGGCGAGCAAGCGCTGCCAATCACCAGCGTCAGCAAGTACGCCGTCACCGTCGGCATCGATCATTACATCGTGCCAAGACGTAACCTGTGGTGATGGCTGACTACCACTGCGAGTATCAAACCCATATTGCAGCTGCAGATTGACGACACCATCAGCCTGAGTCGATGTAATCCAGGTGCCCTGGACAGGATCAAAGCTCTGCAGCCTGAGTTGTTGCGTTGTATCGACCGAGTAGCGTCGATAGCGAAGCATGCCAAGATTGACGGCGGAGCTGCCCGTTGCAAATACGCGGCCACTGAGCAGACCGTTCGCTACTACCGGCTGTAAAACATAAGTGCCGGTACTGACCGATGCCACGCTGAGCAAGGCGCAATCCGGGTCGCCACTTGTATAAAGCAATAGCTGCGCACCATCTGCAAACCCGAATGTGCTGTCGAGCGAGAGAGACCCATTACCCATGGCGTAGGGCGAGATCAGACGCGATGCTGGCATGGCCTGCTCGCCGGCTGCGAGTAGGGTCAGGGTGTCCGGCGCGCCGGCTGTGCCATTCGTGATCTGCACGGGTGCCAACACGAAGCTGGCATCGGCGGTACCGACGGGCGCGCGATGGACCATGCAGCCAAGTGCACCTAACGGGCCAAGACCATGACCGGCAATGCGTAGCTCACGGGCCAGCCAGCCACTCGCGAACGCTCCATGAATTTGTGCGTCTGCGCTACCTGAAGCCATGCGTCGGCGAGCATCGAACATCACCATCACATTCATGACAACCAAGGTGGCGATCATCCCGATGGATAGTCCGACCATCAGATCCACCAGACTGAGACCCTGCGCACGCGCGCTTCTATAGCGATGCATAGGCTAGTCCGTCAGCTGCGTCACAGTGACAAGCTGATGCCGCTCTGTCTCAGAAGGTGCCTGCCAATACAGCGTGAGCGTGATTTGACGCTGATCGTTGATCAGTAGCTGTGGCATGTTTCGCTCAGTGCTAGCGCCCGGTAACGCCGACTTCACCCGCTGCAACCATTGCTGATATTCATCCGATCGCTGATCGAAGCGCTGCCGCAAGGCTGTTAGCGAACGTTCGCCTGACCACATCCTGCTCACCAGATCAGCAGCAAGCAGACTGGCCTCACTACGGTAACGCGCGTTATCACTTTCCTTGAGCGTAGCCGTCAGCAATGCCAGCAAAGACAGCAGCCCAACGGAAAACACCAGTATCGAGATCAGACTTTCGATTAATGCGCTGCCTGCTATACGCGGCAAAAGACGTAGCGATGTCATCGATGCTCAATGACAGTGCTGCGGATGACCCGCGCTGAGCGTAGGCTGGCAAAGCCGAACCATTCCCTGGGGCGCAATCAGCACGACCATACGCTGCACGTTGTCACCACTGCTATGGGTTACGTCAATACGTGCGATATCGTCGCCCGCCGCGATACCGGGCACGGCACCGCTTGCGTCGAACCCTATCCCGGCGGGTAACGCAGTGCCCGCTGCAATCGGCACATCAAACGAGGGTCCTGCAGCCAAGGTTGTCGCGCCCCAACGCACCGCTGCCGAGGTATCAATCGCCTGTTGCCTGATCAATGCAGGGCAACGCGCCGATGTCTGAACACACGAAAGTCGCCACCCCGGCCGACCAAGCGCATCAAGCAGCTGTAAACGAACCGCAGCGTTGCGTGTGAGCGCTTCACTACGGGCTGCGTGCAAAGCTGCGACTAATGAAGCGGCACTTGAACGCACTTCGATAGCTCGCGCCCACTGACCCATAGAAGGCGCGCCGATTGCGAGCATGATGGAACTCAGCGCGAGTACGATCATCAACTCAGTCAGTGTCAAGCCACGCATCTGCTGACGTCGGTAAGTGCTCAGCATGTCGTGCCCCGCTTCAAGATCCAGCAATCACGCGGTGTCGAGCCCCAGCTCTCTGGCAAAGTAATCGTTCGGGTTTGTCCCTGATGGTCGATGGTGTAAGCAAATCTGTCCAGGGCACCACTACCGGTGGCGGTAAGCAAAAAAGATTGCCCGTCCAAGGGCGATGTGCAGCTCAAAATGAAACGATCACTCGTGGGTAGTACCACACCACACACTTTGTCGTTACGATAGCTACGATGGTCTTGGTAGTACTCTTCGAGACGTAAGGCACCCAGCTGCAAGGCACTACTCATCTCCGGCAATTGGCCGCGCAGCGCATGATCTCGGTAGCTGGGAACAGCAAATGCAGCGATAAAGGCAGCGATAGCAAGCGCGACCATCAACTCGACGAGGCTGAAACCGGCCTGTAAAGAATCGTCGGTCATCGCACACTCAGCCATTAGGTGAAACTCGGATTTAACTTATGCAGAATGCATAAGTCCGAAAATTTCATCTGCCAAAGTTAGTAGCAGTACTAACAATTCAATGCGGTAGATCGATCATCGAAATGATCAAGCGGTCTGCGAAACTCAGGTACTCGCCTGATACATGGCAGGCAAGACGCAAGCATCGATTACACGCAAGTCGTTATCACGGGCAAAATCACGCAGAAAAAAATACGCGAGTGGCTCGAGCGCGTGTATCCGATGATCGACCAAAACAGAGCGTACGCCCTCGATCAGGGCTGGCGTGACATACGGCGAGTAACGTAGATGACGATCAAAGCCACCGGCCTGATCGGGGTGGAAGCGGCCCATGATGCCGCATAGACGATCCGCCCAGTCGCTGGGACGGAAAGGGCGACCTGTACTGGTCTGACCCTGAATAATGAAATCAGTGACCGGGACGGTGGAATCTGGGGCAGTGCTGGACATCGTGAGAGGGGCGGCTAAGTCGCTATCTTACCGAACCATGGGCTCCACGGAAAGCGCTACTAGGAAAGCATTACCTGTCAGTCGCTGTCTGCAACAAAGCCATCGCCAACGGCGACAGTTGCGATACTGCGCGGCGGGCGGGCTGTTTTTATATGAATCAGCCGAGCCAGTTGGCGATCGAGACCATCAACAACAGCAAAATCCAGAGCAGTAGTGCGCGCCAGATTAGACCTACCGTGCTTTGTAGCGCGCGTAGCGATGGCTCATCGCCCGGGAGGATTTCAATATCGGGATTGGATTCCAGTGCTGCGATATCGACGCCCGGCATATCCGGCGCGTACTCGGCCGGCGTACCTAACCGTACGCCCATCGCGCCGCTACCCGAAGCCAAGATGATGCCTTCCGACTCATTGCGCCAGCGATGCGCGAAGTTACGCCACGCATAGACTGCATCCTCGAAATTACCGACGATGGCAAAGGCGATTGCTGTCAGGCGGGCTGGCACCCAGTCGATCAGCTGAAATGCGCGCCGCGCAAAAACGCCGAAGGGCTCGTCTTTCAAATGATCGGGCATATTCCAGCCACGCGACAGGTATTCGGCAACGCGGTACAGAACTGCCCCGGCCGGCCCGATTGGCAGCAGCAGCCAAAAGAACACGCCGAACACATGATGGTGAGTGGTCATCAATGCTCGTTCGACCGCAATCCGAACAATCTCGGTAGCATCCATCTCGCTAGTGTCGGCACGCGTCCATTCAGCCAGCAAGCGCCGCGCCTCGGGCAAATTGCTTTCGTTTAACGCGATTTGTATGGCCGAAAAATAATGGCTGTAGTGCCGGAAGCCGAGCGTTAGATAGACAATCAGTATGGTCCAGACCAGCTGCGCAATAACGCTGAATGCTCCCAGCAGCCAGTAGATCAGCAAGGTAGGCAGTACCAGCAGCGAGATCATCACGATCCAGCCCAGCCGACCGTGCTCGGCTCGGCCAGCGTTGAAACTGTGCTCGACGCGGGCTGCTAACGCACTGACCCAGGCATAAATCACGTTATCCCTGCGCAGTGGCCGAAATTGTTCCAACACCAGTGCAATCAGGATGGAGAACAGGGTCATGGCGGGGAAGCAGAAAAATGTGCGCGAGGCATTAGCTTAACAGGTAGCGCGATGCCGCCAACTTTTCATGCCACCGACCCTGTAGCCGATTTATCAAAGCTTCGCTGACTCGGTGGGGGCGCCGCAGACAGTTCAAAATATAAGGCAATGCGCGACCAACAACGCCAACGGCCGTTTGATACAGCAGCTTAGTCGGCGCGGAGGAAGTGGTAAAGATTACGCAGCATCGCCGCCGTTGCACCCCAAATGAAGTAGCGCTCATAAGGCATGGTGTAGAAGCTGCGGCGCTCGGGGCGGCTGGGGAGCACGGCACTACGGCGCTGGTGGTTGGCACCATTCATTAGAAACGCTAGTGGCACTTCAAAAATTTCGGCCACCTCGAAGCTATCGGCTTGCAGCTCAAAGGGAGGGTGCACCAGCGCTGCGACCGGCGTCACCCGGAATCCTGTGCCGGTCTGGTAATCCGGCAGGCAACCGATCACCTCGATATGACGACGCGCCAAACCGATCTCTTCTTCAGTCTCGCGAAGGGCAGTTTCGATCGCATCGGTATCCTCCGCATCAACCCGGCCGCCCGGGAAGCTGATCTGTCCGGCATGATCATTCAGATGGGCGGTGCGCAGTGTGAGCAGCAGATGGATCTGATCGGCCCGCACCACCATCGGTACGAGCACCGCCGCCGGTACCGGCGTACGCGTGTCAGCCGTCAGCGCAGGCTCGGTGACGAACTCCGGCGTCCAAGCTGCCGGTTGGGCGAAACGCTGACGCAACCAGTCAGGCATCAGACGCACGTCAGCGAGCGCTGGCTCGTTGCCGATGGCGTCTATCTTTGCTTCTGCCGGGTCAAAAGAAATTCGGCTCATCGCATCCTGCCAACGCCGTTCGCCTAAGGCGTCATCGGAGACTTCAAAAGAAAAAAGGGCACGCTGGGTGCCCTTCTCGTTAGCGCAGCGTGACTTACCCCGCAGACACTGCCGCCTTGCGGGCTGGCAGCTTCTCGCGAATACGCGCCGACTTACCGGAGCGTCCACGCAGGTAGTAAAGCTTCGCACGGCGCACATCACCGCGACGCTTCACCTCGATCGAGGCAATCAACGGTGAGTACAACTGGAAGGTACGCTCAACACCCTCACCCGAGGACATTTTACGCACGATGAAATTCGAATTCAGGCCGCGGTTACG
>JAIXQK010000064.1 GCA_027485795.1 Oxalobacteraceae bacterium | reverse complement strand
GCCCGCAGCGGGACCGTTGGCGGCTGCAGGCAGGGTCAGGCCGCTCATGAGGGCAACATCACCAGCCGTGTTGTGGAAGGTGACGCGCACCGAGTCACCGTCTAGAGCAGCAGTATAGTTTTTGTTCGCGACAGCATTCAGTGCAGAGACGACTTTAAGGGCGATTTGGGCTTGGGTATCGCCATTCGCGATACCAGTGACTGCGACACCGTTAACGTTGATGGCTCCTGCACCAGTCGCACCGGTGAGGAAAGTGATCGTTTGGACTTCGGGAGTCGAGTAGCGTCCTAGATTATGTTCCTGAGTCGTCGTAAAGGCGCCAGCAACTACGCCTGCAGCCGCGCCAGCACCAGGCAAGGTCAGGCCTGTCATGAGGGGCACATTGCCAGCAGTAGCGTCAAACGCCACTCGTACCGTGGCCGTGTCTAGCGTAGCCGTGTAGTTTTTGGCAACCGCTGCATTAAGTGCGGTAACAACTTTAGCGGCTACTAAAGCCGGGGTGGTGTCGGTCGCGGCGAGAGTGACAGGCGTGTTGTTGATGAGGATAATGCCGCCTGGAGCGGTTGCACCCGCCGTGAAAGTAATCGTTTGGACTTCGCCATCGGTACCCTGCTTGACCAGCGCTGTTTGTACTTTGGTTGCAATACTGGCGGCAGTATCGGTCGTCAGTACAGCTACTGCTACTCCATCGACGGTGATATTAGCCGCGGTGGTCGGGTTGGTCAGGAAGGTGATGGTTTGCGCTTCGCCCTGCAGATTTTGCGCATACTGCTGCGAGGCCTGCAAAACACCGCCGATGCCAGTACCGTTATCGGTGACGGTCAGAGGAGCGGCATTTCCCGCAATCGGTCGATAACGAATTTCAACTGCATCACCAACGGCAACCACGTCAGCAATGTTCGCGTTACTCGCATTCGCCGTTTTCAGCGCAGTCGCGATCTCACTGGCTGTTTCTGCGATAGTTCGCGCCGTAGCTCGGCTCGCAAAGGTCGTAGTGCCTTGAGTAAACGCCGTTCCGGCCGAGGGTGCCACCACAAATGTGCCACCATCGGCATCAGCACCGGTGGTGACCAAAAATCTCTTCACCTCACCCACGGGCGTGCCAAGGAAAGCGAAGCTCGACGGAGAAAATGAGCGCGATTCCAAGGTGTGGTTCGCAGTAGTGCCGGGGCGGGTAACCGCAACGCCAGTCGTACCTGTGCTGACTGCCAGATCAAGCGGGTTCAGATCCGCTGAGTTCAGCTCGATCGATAGCGTCGAACCGGAGACGCTGACCTTACGGCCGGTACCAGTGGCGCTATAGGTTTGTACGGTATCGACCGAAGCCTTGATCGTTGTTGCAAGACTATCGACAGCGATCGAGCGGGCGTCAGCATCCGAGTTGTTGAAGGTGATGGTGAGAGAGCCGTCACCATTATTCTGCACGCTGCGGCCAGCGTTACCAGTGATGAAGGTGCTGATATCTAGAGCACCCTTAACCGCTGTCGCAATGGCTGCAGGCGTATCGTTTGCCAAAACCGTCACTGCTACACCAGCGACATTGAATGAGGTACCCGCCGTATTTGCACTGAAGGTGATCTTCTGCTTCTCCAGTTGCGGCTTGAACAGATTGCTATCGGCCAGGCTGGCGCGGACTTTTTCTGCCACCGTAGCGGCTGAGTCGCCCGCCATCACGACGGTGGTTGCACCGCCGATGGTGATGACACCGCTGGCTGCCGCCGGACCAAAGGTCAGCGATTGCACCTCGGCGACACTGGCGTCATAGCGATTGGCGGCATTCAGTGCAGTGGCATCGAGCAACAGAACACGGTTGGTGGTGGGTAAATTCACCGGGTCCAGTGCATACCTTTGCAGATCCGCGTTTGACATTGCGGTGCTGTAGGTGGCGACCTTGTTCAGGAAGCCTGCGTACTTTCCGTCATTGATCGCTGCGAACGCATCCGTGGTGGTAGGAGGCGTTGCAATGGTGAAGCCACTTACCGTCGGTGTTACGCCTGTGGTAAACGCGTTCAGCGGATTGTTCGGCGAATTATTGAAGAGCGTATCCGCGCGCGCGATTGCATAAGAAATCTGACCGCTGGTGGCATTCCAGCTGAGACCCAACGTCACTTCTTCATCATAGCCAATCTTGGGGGTCTCGATGGTTTGCGGGGCGTTCCCCAGCGTGGTCACAACAAAGCTGTAACCGGCGGTGGCCTGAAGAATATCCAGGTGCTTGACCGCGATCCTTAGATAACCCGCCGTGTTCGAGCCTGGGTCGAGTAAATTGACGGTGTACGTGGACATGCCCGGACTTACCGTCGGCGCATCCGGTTTAAGCGTGACGAATACGGTGCCAGCCGGAGTCTCGAACAGACGATTATTCAGTTGAATCTGCGTTTGGTCTGGCGTCAGCCGGAGACCTTTATTCAATAGCGTCATTTTTCTCTCCTCGGGGCGCGATCGCCCTCTAAAATGACCAAGCTGAATGAGGTTAGCTGATTTGTGGTTCTGCGATCAATACTATTGGTTGTAACGTCTCATTATGTTTTGGCTCGGAAAGCCAAGCCATAAGCAGATAAAAAATATAATTATCAAAATAAAAATAAAACGCACCCTATTTGTGCTGCGCCAGGTAAAAGAGTTTTCAATCATATAATTTCGGGCAGGCGATTATTACTTTGACAGCAGTGTGTTCTGTTGTTGTGTAGGTTTTCCTGTTACTTCACTCTGAGCGAGATAGAAAGCTTGTCCGACCCCACCCCCGAACCCGCCGCTGCTTGGTCCTCCACTAACGGCTTGGCACCCCTTTTATTCGTGCTGGTCTGGAGTACGGGCTTCATCGTCGCTAAGTTCGGCTTGCCCTACGCGCCAACGCTGACCTTTTTATTGCTGCGTTTCGGCGGTGTTTTACTCATTCTGCTTCCGACGCTAGTGCTGGTGCGCGCACCATGGCCTAGCGGTTTGGTGTGGCATATTGCTGTGGCGGGTCTGTTAGTACAGGCAGGTTATTTGTCGGGTGTCTGGTCTGCCATCAAGTTAGGTACACCCGCCGGCTTGGCGGCACTGATTGTCGGTTTGCAGCCCATGCTGACCGCACTTTCTGCGCGCTGGGTCGGCGAACGTTTAAGCATGCGGCAGTGGATGGGCGTGGCACTCGGTTTGGTAGGCGTGGCCTTGGTCGTCAAAGATAATCTCAAGCTGGACGCTGCGTCTTCTACTGGCATCCTGTTGTGCCTGATGGCCTTGGTATCGATTACCGCAGGCACGCTTTACCAGAAACGGTTTTGCCCTCGATTTGATTTACGATCAGGTGCGCTGATTCAATTTTCGGCGTCGATTCTTTTAGTGTGGCCGTTAGCATGGTGGCTAGAAGACTTGGACTTCACGCTGCACACAGTGCAATGGACGCCGCAATTTATTGGGGCTTTATGTTGGTCGGTTTTTGCGTTGTCGATTGGTGCGATGTTTTTGCTGTATGCACTCATTCGTAAAAGCGCAGCGACGCATGTATCTAGCCTGATGTATCTCACGCCACCGGTGACTGCGCTGATGGCGTGGGGCTTGTTTGGTGAATCATTGTCGATTGCTGGTGCTATCGGTATTTTGTTGACGGCGACGGGGGTCGCCTTTGTCGTTCGAAGGTGATGATCAGTGATGAGAGAAAGTGCTAAAGCTCGCGAGTATTTCCGACATTTTTTGCCGATCACCACGCGTTGGGCGGATAACGATGTGTACGGCCATGTCAATAATGTGGTGTTTTACCAGTGGTTTGATACGGTAGTGAATCAGTTTCTGATTTCACGCGGTACCCTGGATATTCATGGTGGCGATGCGATCGCCTTGGTGGTCGAGACGCACTGCAATTACTTTGCGCCAGTGGCATTTCCAGAACCAATCACCGCTGGCCTCTGCGTGGTCCAGCTCGGCAAATCCAGCGTGCGCTATGAGGTCGGTATATTCCGTGGCGATGAGTCGGTCGCCAGCGCGCAGGGGCATTTTGTTCATGTGTACGTCGATCGCGCCACGCGGCAGCCGACTCCCATCCCTGATGCCGCAAGGGCGCTGCTTCAATCGATTCAAATCAGTAGTGGCTAATTAGCAGTCGCTAATTCGTAGCCTCGGATTCGTAGCCTCGGATTCGTAGCCTCGGATTCGTCGCCTCGGATTCGTAGCCTCGGATTTGTAGCTTCCTATTTGTCGCTTGTCTCGCGTTTACTGACAATAATGCGTGACTGCTCGATGAGTCGCATCGACTCGTTCAGACTTTTTAGCCTGTGTGCCGGCTGTTGCGCTGACGGCCAGCCATTAGCGTGATCGAGTTTTTCTCCATACGACATCAATCGCAAGGCCATGCGCCATGATCCACAGCCAGGGGTCTAGCAGCGCATCCCACATATTGCCGCTAGGGAGTCGGAAGAGTACGTGTATTGCAGTCGCGATGAGTACGATGGCAGCGAGCTCGCGATAATGCCGGGTGTTTTGTGCGTGTGCTGAGCGTGCCGAGATCAGTTGCAGCAGGCAGGCAAAAAACAGTGCTGCCAACACGGCGTAGGGCGTGAAGCCGATGGCGTACAAGGCAATATCAAACAACGCGAAGGTGTCGAGCGCGAGTACCCAGCCAGCGATGATGGCAACTAACAACAAGCCAAGCGGCCATGGTGTTTGTAGCGGCGCTGTCGTCGAATCGCTTAACGGAGTCGTTGTGCCGGGATGTGTTCGTAATTGTTGGAAGAGATAAAGCCCGCACAAACCTTGTAGCGTCAGGCTGGGTGTTTGAAACGCCAGCCCTAACCACCAGCTGGGGCTCCACGCATTCGGCAGTAGGCAGAATAGAGCGATCACTAGTGCGACGATTCTGCGAGTGGTGACGGTCGTGATGGTGGCGGTTTGCATTAGAAATACAGAACCGGCTCCGAGTGCCAGTGCCCATCCGAGATGCATGCCAACCGACAGCGCCGTTAATGATGGCGTGATCGACGCACTTGCTTCCCATGGCCATTGAAATCCCATCATGGTGACTCTCGCGCGATGGTGAAACGCTGCCAGGCGATATGCCGACGCCGATCGGTATAACTCACCCACAGCGCGTCTTCGTGCCAAAGCATGGCTGGGTAGGAATACTCATCACCCGTTTGGCCAAGGGCCAGTTCCGCAGAAATGCGCCAGCGTTCACCATCTGCTGAGGTTGCTGTCACCAAACGATCTCGTCCATTGCTGGAGGGATTGAAGGTGAGCGCGTGGACGCCATTGGCATTCAGTGCGGCGACCGAGGCATTGGGATTCGGCAGCTCAAGATCGGGACGGTCCTGCCAATTCATACCGGCATTTTTCGTCTCAGCGATAGCAATGCGATGCGTACCGCCGCTCATCCGCATGTAGGCGAGCCAGCGATGCTCACTAACAGGTAATAGCGCGGGTTGCAGCAGATTGCCCTTGCGCGAGATTCTTGAGATACCGCGAAAATTCCCTGCACGATCAAGCCGCGCCAGAGCGGGGTATTTAGTCCCCAGCTCGAAATAGATGGGCAGTACTACCGCGCCATCGGCCAGCACCAGTGGCGAGTTCCTGACCAGATAGCTCAGATTCCACAGCCAAGACAAGGGCAGTACGGCACGCGCTTCGAAACGCGGGTTTTCGGCGTCAGTGCCGTCGTCGCTTTGTTGAAGGTGAATGATGCGCGAAGTGGCCCAGCCCCCAATACCGGTGCCGACGACGAACAGATGTAAGCGTTCGTCATCGTCGCGCCAAAGCACGGGGTTGCCGAGTCGGCGAATACCAAATCCAAGCGCCTTGCCGAGTGACTCGCGGTCAGCGATAAACCGGGCGGGTGTCCAGCGCTGCTCGGCTTTATCGAAACTGCTGAACGCAATGCGGACATCCGGCGCGCTTTCTCGTTCCCCTGCGAACCAGGCGGCGGCAATCAGCGAGCTGTGGTTGGCGGGCAGTGGTGCCAAGGTACTGGCATGCGCCGCCGGTGTGTTCGGCGGCATCGGAATCTCGCCGCCGCCCGATTTGACCAAACGGACCTTGCCGCCATCGGCCTCGGCCAGCACAACGCGAGCGGGCGCGGGTTCGCTAGGGCGGGTGGCCTGCAGTAGCGCGATGACGCACACAAAGAGTGCGCCGAGCCAGAAAAGGAGATGCCTGAAAGCCAATGCAGGATGCGTGTGTCGCAGGAGGGTGATGCTTCATAGTAACTCAAACAGCATGCCGACAAACCCGCCGCTTTTACCTGATCGGTGTGCTAACAAATCAGCAACTGGTGAATTTTTTTTGCGCTGTGATGCGTCTATTTGAATATTTTTGGGCTTTATCTTGATGCGACGCGGTACGGGTGTCGTGGCAGTACTTAACGCGCTGGTTTTTATGCCGGAAATTCAATCGAACTGGCGATAGTGGACCCTATGTGCGCTGCCGCAACGCAGTCGATTGTCAGAGCGCAGTGGTAGTAGCGCACTACTACCACGCCACCCCCTTCGTGAAGAATAATCCGTCCACCATCATAAGAAGCAAGCATCGAAGAATGCCTAAAATTATTCACACCATGATCCGAGTGTTCGATCCCGAGCGCTCCATCCGTTTTTACAGCGAAGGCTTCGGCTTTGCGATCAGTCACCGTCTCGACTTCGACGATTTTTCGCTGATTTACCTGCGTAACCCTGAGAACGACTTCGAGATCGAGCTGACCCACAACAAGGGTCGCACTGAGCCGTACACGCATGGCGATGGCTACGGCCACTATGCCTTCGTCGTTGATGAGCTTGAGCCCATGCAAAGCAAGCTCGAACAGCTTGGCTACAGCCCGCTACCCATTAAAGAATTCAAGCGCGGCGATGAGTTACTCGCGCGTTTTTTCTTTGTACAAGACCCCGACGGCTACAAGATAGAAGTACTGCAGCGGGGAGGGCACTATCGATAACAAGAATCTCTGCATGGACGGATTTCAGGAGTAAAGCCCCGCAACGGGCTTAGTACACAAGAAGATAAGGAGACAATCATGTACACACCCGCAGAACCGAAGCGCCGTAAGTTCTTCAAGATTGCGACCGCAGGCACAGTAGCTACAGCCGCTGGCGGCTTGCCAATGATGTTCACCCCAAACGCTGCACTGGCCGAAGAAGTGCTAGGTAGCGCAGCTTTCGCCACGATCGTGAAGGTCGCGCGCGATATTTTCCCGCACGATCGTTTTGAAGATGAGTTGTATGCCAACGCCGTTGGCGTCTACGCTGAGCAAGCGAAATCCAACGACGGCCTGCGTCAGACCCTGATGAATGGTGTCGACAAAGTCAACGCTGAGGCGGAAGCACGCTATGGCAAGGCCTACGTGGATGTGGCCGCTGAGGTGGATCGCACCCGGATTTTGGCTGATATGGCAAAAGCCAAGGACCCATTCTTCGGCAAGCTGCGTGGTGATCTCGTGGTCAGCCTTTATAACCAGCCCGCCGTGTGGGCCAAGCTGGGTTATCAAGGTGCATCGGCTCAGTACGGTGGTTACATCAACCGTGGCTTCGCCGATCAGACCTGGATGGATGAGCTCTGATCCCAACCTACATAACAACGAATATCAGGAATAGAGGAGACAACCATGAGTAAGAAATTCAGCCTCGACGATGAAGTCGTCGTGATTGTGGGTTCGGGTGCCGGCGGTGGCACATTGGGTAACGAATTGGCGCAAAAGGGTATCGATGTCGTGATTCTTGAGGCCGGCGGTCGTCATGAGATCAATGATTTCGAGAACGACGAGTGGCCAATGTTTAGCAAGATTTCCTGGCTCGACAAGCGCACTACCTCCGGTACGTGGCGTGTGTCGAATGATTTCCCGAACTTGCCTGCGTGGATCGTGAAAGCAGTCGGCGGCTCGACAACGCACTGGGCGGGCGCTTCTTTGCGCTTCCAGAAGCACGAGTTCAAGGCGCGTACGGTTTACGGTGAAGTCGGTGGCGCTAACCTGCTCGACTGGCCGATCACGCTGGATGAGATGAATCCGTACTATGCTCGTGCTGAGCACAAGATGGGCACCACGGGTACTAACGGCATTCCTCGTTTGCCAGGCAATAACAACTACAAAGTGCTGGCCGCTGGTGCGAAAAAGATGGGCTACAAGCACTATCACACCGGGAATATGTCGATCAACTCGAAGCCGCGCGATGGCCGTGGCTCTTGCCAACAGATCGGTTTCTGCTTCCAGGGCTGTAAGTCGGGTGCGAAGTGGTCCACGCTGTACACCGAGATCCCGAAAGGCGAGTCAACGGGTCACCTCGAGGTGCGCTCGGGTGCACAAGTACTGAAGATTGAGCATAACGCCAAGGGTCGTGCGACCGGCGTGTTGTATGGTGACTCGAAAGGCAACCGCTTCTTCCAGAAGGCCAAAGTAGTTTGCGTGGCAGGTAACTCGATTGAATCGCCACGCCTGCTGCTGAACTCGGCGTCCAGCATGTTCCCGAATGGCATGGCGAACTCGTCGGGTCAGGTCGGTAGGAACTATATGCGTCACATGACCGCATCGGTGTATGGCATCTTCGAAAAGCCAGTGCACATGTTCCGCGGCACGACGATGGCGGGCATCATCAAGGACGAATCGCGTTTTGATCCGAAGCGTGGTTTCGTCGGTGGCTATGAAATGGAAACGCTGTCGCTCGGCGTACCGTTCATGGCAGCCTTCTTGAATCCGGGTGATTGGGGCCGTGATTTCTCGAACGCGATGGATGCGTACGACAACATGGCAGGTATGTGGTTGGTTGGTGAAGATATGCCGCAGGAATCCAACCGCATTACGCTGCACGCGACCGAGAAAGACCAGTTTGGTCTGCCAATCCCGAACGTGAACTTCAGCGATCACGGTAACGATATCGCGATGCGTAACCACGGCTTCCAGCAGGGTAAGGCGCTGTATGAGTCGGTGGGTGCCAAGCGCGTGATCTTTACCCCGCCTTACCCGTCAACGCATAACCTCGGTACCAACCGGATGAGTGCCAAGGCGCGTGATGGTGTCGTGAACAAGCATGGTCAGACACATGACATCAAGAACTTGTTCGTGTCCGATGGCTCGCAGTTCACCACCGGTGCAGCTGAGAACCCGACGCTGACGATCGTTGCTTTGGCGATTCGTCAGGCCGAGTTCATCGCGAACGGTCTGCGTAACCGCACGATCTAATCGTCACCTGAACAGGTCGATCAAGACCTTGGACAAAGCCGCCCCCGCAGTGGGGGCGGCTTTTGTTTCAACAGGAACTGTTTTTAGTAGCTGATCGCTTTTATTCGCGAAAGGCAGGCAGGAGAAATTCGTATGTGCGATATCTATACCAGTGCTGACCCGATTCATTATGAGCAGCGTACGCGCTCGGTGCGTATTCACGGCATGGTGACCAGCATCCGGCTGGAGAATTTGTGCTGGGACATTCTGGCGCGCATTGCGGCCAAGGATAAGATGACGACCAATCAGCTCATCTGCAGACTGTACGAAGAAATCGTTGAGCGTCAGGGCAAGGTAGAGAACCTCTCATCGTTCTTGCGTATCTCTTGCATGCGCTATTTGTCGCTGGTGGCTGAGAGTAACGAGAAAAATTATCTGATGATGGACAGCTCGGCGCGCAAGGAAAGTCAGAAGCCGCAACTACAGAGCGTTGTCAGAGCTGCCGCAGCGAGCTAGTTCAAGGACTGTTACTGAAAATCTTCAGCTGCCGCATCAACTGTATGCGGCGTTGCGAGAGTTCATTGGCACTGTTGTAGCAAGCTAGTCCGCTATCGCCACCCGCGGTACGTCGCTGGTGCGCGAAGCGGCCCTCTGCTTGTGCCGGTAATTCTGTGATGAACCGCTGCTCTAATACGCGCCGGCCTTTGCGGAAATCGGCGCGATACTGATGGGGCAGCTCGCGCTCAACGTCATTCACACATTGCATTAACACCGGCGGCTGGATATCAGGGCAATGACTGCGCTGCAGGTAATTCATCTCATGGCAAGCTTCCAGGTAACTCGCGGCGACTTTGCCGATTTCATCTGCGGGCGTGGTCGGTGCACCGCAGTTGGCAAGGCAAACAATCAGCGTGGTCAGCATGGCTTGTTGGGTGACGTTTTAGTGACCAGCCATCGGATGTTTTGCCAGGAAGCTTCTAATCTCGCGCAGTGTCGCGGCAGGTTTTTCTTCCGGGATGAAGTGGCCGCAATCGAGCGCCTTGCCGCGTACATTCGTCGCGACTTCGCGCCAGTCTGCCAGGCATTTGAATAAGCGATGAATCACACCACGTTTACCCCATAGTGCGAGAAGCGGCATTTTCAATTTTCGGCGTTTGTCTTTGCGATCGTGCTCCAGATCGATGGTGCCCGCAGCTCGGTAGTCTTCGCAGCTGGCGTGTACCGCTTTGGGGTCACTGAACGCTTTCACATACTCGCGTAGCGCCGCTTTAGAGAAAGCGGACAAATCTGGCTTGGCAGTGCCGATCATGCCGAGGATGTTGAATGGCACGATCCCTTGCAGCATGCGTTCTGGTATCGGCGATGGTTGCAGCATCTGGAACCAGTGGTAATAGGCAGTTGCAAAGTGCAGGTCGGTACTTTCGAACATTTTCAGGGTCGGTGAGATGTCCAGTACGGTGAGGGTCTGTACGCGATCACCATGATCTTTCGCGAGGCGATGCGCAACGCGGCCGCCGCGATCATGCCCCACTAGGTGAAACCGATCATGGCCCAGCTTGCGCATCACCTCGACCATGTCTTGCGCCATCGCGCGCTTGGAATAGTTCGAGTGATCGGGCAAGCCTTTGGGCTTGGACGATCCGCCATAGCCCCGCAGGTCAGCGCAGATCACGGTGTAGTGTTTCGCCAGCTTGGGGGCAATCTCATGCCAGCACGCCATCGTCTGTGGATACCCGTGCAGCAGAAGCACCGGCTCACCCTGACCGGCATAAACAACCTTGATGGTCGCGCCGCTGGTACGGATCAGTCGCTCGGTAAAGCCGGGAAATAGGCGCATCGTTGTCTCCGTTATATTCTGATGAAAATTCTTTGGGATTGGCAGCAGCAATCGAAATTGACGCTACAACACTCGGCTGGCATGATCCGTAAGCCTTCAGCATGATAGCCGCGCTGGCGTATGCGGCATAAACGCGCGTTAATAGGTAGTAGCTACCGATGATACAGCTACTCGTACACAGAATAACAAGATTCAGGGAGACCGATGTGGACGAACCCGGTGCTACACGCGAGGGTGCTGAGGCTTCTGCCAATCAGCCACCGAATTCACCTGCAAGAGTGCTGTTCGCGAGCCTGATCGGTACAACGATCGAATATTTTGATTTTTATATCTTTGGCACAGCGGCGGTATTGGTTTTTCCGACGCTATTTTTTCCTTCATCCGACGGCACACTGGCGACACTTCAGTCGCTAGCGACGTTTGGTTTGGCCTTTGTTGCGCGCCCGGTCGGCTCGGCGTTGTTCGGTCATTTTGGAGATCGTATTGGTCGCAAAGCGACCTTGGTCGCCTCTTTACTCACCATGGGTTTGTCCACCGTGTTGATCGGTCTGCTGCCATCGTATGCATCGATTGGTATCGCGGCACCGATCATGTTGGCGGTGCTACGTTTTGGGCAGGGGCTGGGGCTGGGCGGTGAGTGGGGCGGTGCTATCTTGCTGTCCACTGAAAACGCACCGCCTGGACGTCATGCTTGGTATGGCATGTTTCCGCAGCTGGGTGGGCCGATTGGTTTCTTTTTATCAGGCTCGGTGTTTCTGCTGCTGACCACGCAGTTGCCAGAAGCAGATTTTCTTGCATGGGGCTGGCGTATTCCGTTTGTGGCGAGTGCTTTACTGGTACTGGTTGGTTTGTATGTGCGATTGAATATTGCTGAAACGCCCGAGTTTCGCGCGGTGCTGGCACGACATGAGCGGGTACGAGTACCGATACTGGAGGTGGTGACTCGCTACCCACGTGCTTTGGTACTGGGCAGCCTGACGGGTATGGGACAGTTCGTGCTGTTTTATCTGATGACCGTATTTACCTTGAGCTGGGCCACACGCTCGCTTGGCTATGCGCGGCAAGAGTTTTTGGTACTGCAATTGATTGCGACGGTATTTTTCGCGCTCTGCATTCCGCTGTCAGCGCGTTTCACGGATCGTCGCGGCCGTACCGCTGGCTTGCTGATTGGTACGATTGGTATCGTGATACTGGGACTGTTGCTTGGTCCTATGCTGCAAGCCGGGAGTGTTTCAACCGTGATTGCGCTATCGATCGGGATGGCGCTGATGGGCGCTAGCTTTGGCCCGCTCGGCGCTTTGATGTCGAGTTTGTTTCCGGTTGAGGTGCGCTACACGGGTGCTTCACTCACATTCAACCTCGCCGGCATTCTTGGCGCTTCAGGTGCACCTTACATCGCGACATGGTTGGCCACTAACTACGGTCTGCCATTCGTGGGCTATTACTTGTCGGGTATGGCGGTCATGAGTTTGTTCGCGCTGCTGATGGTGCGTCGTATGCCAATACCTGAATCATCGAATACTCATATGGAGACTGCAGATGAGCACCGCTGAAAAAATCGATCAGGCGGCTAATGCTTTGCTGACGATGTGGCAGCAGCGGACGCGCTGCGATGGGCTGCCGCAAAGCTATCGCCCGAGTTCGCGTGCCGAAGGCTATGCGGTACAACAGTCGATCGGAGAGAAGCAACAGCATGCTTTATTCGGCTGGAAAATCGCGGCTACCAGCGTTGAAGGGCAACGCCATATCGCCGTCAATGGTCCACTTGCAGGACGCTTATTTACGGATCGTGTGCTGCGCGATGGTGCCAGTGTGACATTGGATAACAACCTGATGCGGGTGGCAGAGATTGAGTTCGCGTTTCGTTTTGCACGTACATTGCCGCCGCTAACACGGCCGTATGTAGTGAATGAAGTGCTGGAGGCAGTCGCGTGTGTTCAACCTTCGATCGAAGTGCCCGATTCACGCTACAACGATTTTGTTAAAGCGGGCGAGGCGCAGCTGATCGCTGACAACGCGTGCGCTAATGTGTTTGTGCTGGGCCCGCGCGCGGATGACTGGCAAGACTTCGATTATGTGAACCAAGCCGTTGCAGTTCGCTTAAATGGCGAGACTGTCGAATCTGGTTTTGGTAGAAATGTATTAGGTGATCCGCGTGTTGCGCTGACTTGGCTAGTGAATGAATTGTCGTCGCTGGGTATTGCTTGCGAAGCAGGTCAGGTGGTCACCACCGGTACTTGCCGTGTACCAGTGACGGTAAAGCCTGGGGATGTTGTGGAAGCGGACTTTGGCGTGCTAGGCAAGGTCTCTTGCCGCTTTAATTGAGTTGATGGATCCCAGCACGGGCCGAGATCCAATCCATCTTACAAATCAATTAGCCCGTGCAAAGCTGCGCGCAAGTCCTTGCCAAATTTTGGCGTGCAATGCCGCACTGGCGAGCCACCCATTGGTGGGCGCGTTAATCGAAGCCGCCGCGCGTGGTGAAGTCACCGAAGCTTCGCGCGCTTCAAGCTCAGCGATACGTGTGTGTGCTTCTATCAGCGCCTCATTCAGCAGCAAGCAGCGCTGCACGGTCAGATAGGGCGCGTCGGGTTGCTGCGAAAAAGCGGCAGCGATTGCTTCGGCCGCTTGCGGGTCTTTATCGACATAGCCGACGTGAGTCAGCTGCACTAAAAATTCGTCGAGTTGCTGTTTCTCTTGCGGGGTCATACCGGCTCCTTGGCCACCATACATGACCGCAGTTATAAGGTATTACTGCCGCCAAAAAAACCAGCGAAACGATCAGTAACAATTCAGTGAGGTTGTCAGGAAAATAACGCCGCGATTGAGGTGTACAGTGGTATCCCAACCAGCAGGTTGATTGGGAAGGTAACCCCGATCGGTAGCGCCAAGTAAACCGCCGGGTTCGCTTCCGGAATGGCGTAGCGCAGGACGGCGGGCACTACGATGTACGAGGCGCTGGCGGACAGCACCATGAGCAGTGCGGTATCACCCAGCGGTAGTCCAAGACCAAGCGCCAACAGTAATGCCAGCGCAGCATGGACGAACGGCGAGACCGCGGCGTAGAGCACCAGCACCGGCGCTTTTCCCTTGATGTCAGGCAGGCTTTTTGCCACTGATAAGCCCATATCGAGCAGGAAGAAAGCCAGCATGCCCTTGAACAGGTCGGCCGAGAAGGGCTTCATCATCGCCTTGCCGGCATCCCCGCTGATAAAGCCGATCGCGAGCGAGGCCAGCAGCAGCAAGTGGGTGCCGTTGGTCAGTGATTCATGCAAGATCGCCTTGATCGAGGTGCCGTGACCCTCATCGGTCACCACCAACGAGCCCGATGCGGTTACCCTGACCCCTTGCGCGCCGGCAGCGTGCTGTCGGCGCAAGACATTCGCCAACACCACAGCCACGATGATGGCCGGCGACTCCATCAGCACCATCGCCACCGCCATCTGCCCACCCACCGGGATTTGCTGCGACTCGACATACTGCATTGCAGTCACAAAGGTAACCGCACTGACCGAGCCGTAGGATGCCGCAACCGCAGCCGCGTCAAACGGCGGCACGAAACGACGCAATAAAGAGTAACCAATCACCGGCACGATAAATGCCATCAGCACCGCAGCGAATAGGCTCGCCATGATGCTGGTAGTAAGCCCTGACTCCGATAGCGCGAAGCCACCCTTTAGTCCCAGCGCCATCAACAGGTAGAGCGACAGGAATTTCGCCATTTGCGGCGGCACCTCGAGATTGGAACGCAGCAGCCCGGCCAGCAGGCCGAAGGCGAAAAACAGAATCGCGGGGTCAAGCAGGTTTTGCACAAGGAGCTCCTCAAAAATTTGCGCAATAGTAATTTCATCATACGATCAAGTAAAATCGATTTTTAAATGGTTTGCATCAGGAAAACCCTATGAACTTGACTTTCCGGCAATTACGCTTATTCCTGGCGCTGGCCGATACCGGCAGCGTCAGTGCGGCAGCCCGCGCCTTGCATGTGACCCAGCCGACCGCGTCCATGCAGCTGAAAGAGATCACCCAATCGATCGGCATGCCGGTCTATGAGGTGGTAGGTAAGCGGGTTTTTCTGACCGAGGCGGGTCGGGAATTGGCCGAGACCGCGCGTGCCATCGCCGGTGAATGGGAGGCCTTGCGACAGAAATTCGACGCCATGCGCGGGCTTACCCGTGGCCGACTCCGGGTCGCGCTGGTGAACACTGCGCAGTACTTCATGCCGAGGCTGCTCGGCGGGTTTTGTCAGCAGCACCCCGAAATCGATATCTCTTTGCAGGTGTTAAACCGCGATGGCGTGGTGGCACGCCTGCGCGACAATCTCGACGATCTGTACATCATGTCGATGCCGCCTGCAGATATCGAGCTGGACGATGATGTCTTCATGCCCAACCCATTACTACTGGTAGCGGCTGCCACTCACCCGCTTGCCAAGGAGCACAAACTGTCGCTGGAAAAGCTCGCAACGGATCGATTCATTTTGCGCGAGTCGGGCTCTGGCACTCGGATGGCCACTGAGCAGCTATTCGATGCGCACAGCTTCAGGCCGGGTCTGCGGATGGAGCTGGGTAGTAATGAAGCGATACGGCAGGCCGTCGCTGCCGGGTTAGGGGTCGCGGTGCTGTCTCGTCACGCGCTCGACATTGGTCAGGCGAAGGAAGAGGTGGTGGCGCTGGACGTACAAGGCTTCCCTTTGCACTCGCAATGGCATGTGGTGTCGCCGAGAGGCAAACGTCTGTCGCCGATTGCCAGCGTGTTTCGTGACCATTTGCTGCGCGGTAGTCGGCATAACGCTTTATCTTGGGTACCATCGGCCGCCTCAATACCGTAGTGAGCGCTCGCGGGCTGATACACTGCCGCGCGAGCCGCGGTATTGTTTTGAGTGCCCGGCGAGAGAGGAAAGAGAATGTGTTTCGGTAGCCTGACTAATCTGAAATGGTGGCGCGCGATTGCGCTTGCGTTGCCACTTTCGTGCACGTCAGCACTGGCGCAGCAGCCTTTGTTTATCGAACTGCCCGAGCCAGTACGGCTAGATCAGGCGATTCGGTATGCCATTGAGCACAACCCCACGCTGGCAGCTGCGCGGCGTGAGGTGAATGCCACCGAGGGCCAGGTGTTGCAGGGCTCGCTAAGACCCAATCCTGAGTTCAACTACCAAGCCGATGACGTCAGTCGCTTTGGCCGCACCTCAACCATGGAAGTCGGCGTGCCATTTGAAACCGGTGGCAAACGGGAAGCGCGTGTACGGTCAGCAGGTTTGGGTCGTGAGGTGGCACTGGCTGATCTGAGTGGTGCGGAGTTACGCCTGCGGAGCGCAGTGATTGCTGCTTTTTTTGATGTGCTTGCAGCGCAAGAGCTACGCGCCACAGCCGAAGAAAGTGTGAGGTTGGCGCAGCGTGCTACGGATATTGCGGCCAAGCGCGTTGCGGCTGGCAAGATTTCCCCCGTCGAAGAAACCCGAGCACGCGTAGCTGAGGCTGGTGCCCGCGTGACGCTGAATCAAAGTGAGAGTGAGCTGCGTAATAGTCGGCGTCGGCTTGCCAGCTTGTGGGGAAATACAGCGCCGAGCTTTACCGAAGCTAGCGGCGATGTCGAGCAGTTGCCGGTGCCACCGGCAACTGACCTGATTGTGGGCCGGCTTGAAACCGCCCCACAACTGCGTCGCGCACAACGTGAGCTGGAGCGACGCAAGGCTTTAGTGACGCTGGAACAGGCGCGTAGCGTACCGGACTTTACGGTCAGTCTTGGCGTGAAACGGACGCTCGACTTGCCTGGCGAGCAGGCCTTGGTTGCGCTGAAGGTGCCGCTGCCTATCTTCAACCGCAATCAAGGTAATCTGCAGGAGGCTCTGCGGCGCCAGGAAAAGGCCGCTGAAGAACTACAAGCAACGCAAACAGCTTTGTCTTCGACGGCATTGCAGGCGCTTGAGAATGTAAATGCGCGTAGGCGTGATGCCGATCTGCTGCGGCAAGAAGTCCTGCCCGGTGCGCGTAGTACCTACGAAGCAGCCACGATTGGCTTCGAAAACGGTAAATTCAGTTTTTTGGAGGTGCTGGATGCGCAGCGAACGCTGATTGCGGCCAAGTCCCAGTACCTGATTGCGTTGGCGAATTTTCATCGGGCGCAGGCTGAGTTGGAGAGCCTGATTGGTGATTTAACGCCCGAAAACGAGCGATAAGGAAAAACCATGCCCATACACGGTATCGGCAAACATCATGGTCGTTCTTCGCTGATAGCGATTGTTGCGGTGTTAGTGATTGGCGTAGTACTGGGCGCCATGATTCTGTCAAAGAACCGTGGCAGCGCTCAGCAAGACGATGCTGTACCCGCTGACAAGAATGCGAGTGCTCAGCCAGCCACATCTACGCCCAACGAGGTACAGATCGATGACGCGCAAGTCAAAGCGGCTGGCATCACGATTGAGTCGGTCGCTCCGGCGCGGATTACCTCGGTGTTGCAATTTCCCGGCGAGGTACAACTCAATGATGACCGCACCGTGCATGTGGTGCCGCGCGTACCCGGCGTTGCTGAAACCGTTGCGGTAGCGACCGGACAGATGGTGCATAAAGGTCAGCTGTTGGTCGTATTTTCGAGTCAGCAGATTTCCGAGCAACGAAGCGCACTGCAAAGTGCTGAGCGTCATCTAGAGCATGTGCAGATGGTGTTTAAGCGTGAGAAGCGCTTGTGGGAACAGCGCGTAAGTGCGGAACAGGATTATCTTGAGGCGCAGCATGCTGTCGAAGAAGCTGAAATTCGGCGCGATAACGCGATGCAGAAATTGCGCGCACTGGGTGTCAATATGAGCGCTAAAGCCCTTAATCGTTTCGAGCTATTTGCACCCTATGATGGTGTGATCGTCGAACGCAATCTGTCGATCGGTGAAGCTGTGAAGGAAGATACGCCGATTTTTACCATTGCTGATCTCAGCACGGTTTGGGTCGAGGTCTATATTCCTGCTAAAGATTTGCCGCTGATGCGTGTCGGCGACAAGGTGAAAGTACGTGCCACCGCGTTTGATGCCGAGACGACCGGAACGATTGCTTTTATCGGTGCATTGGTAGGTGAGCAAACGCGTATGGCCAAGGCGCGTATTGTGGTTGCCAATAGCAAGGGGCTCTGGCGTCCGGGGTTGTTCGTGAATGTTGAGGTGAAAGCCGGGGACGCATTGGTACCGGTGACCGTCAAAAACAACGCCTTGCAATCACTCGGTAAGCAGCAAGTGATCTTTGTGCGGGATGGCAAGCGCTTTGTGCCTCGTACAGTTACGACCGGTCGTACCGATGGTAAGTACATCGAGATCACGAGCGAGCTGGCACCCGGTACCCCTTACGCCGCGGCGAACAGCTACGTGATCAAATCAGAGCTGGCAAAGCAAGCCAGCGAAGACGGTAACTGAGCGAAGCACGCGCATGTTCGAACGGCTGATACAGTTCTCGATCGCACAGCGCGTGCTGATCATGTTTGCATCGTTGATGCTGATTGCTGTCGGCATCTATAGCTACCAACGTCTGCCAATTGATGCTGTACCTGACATCACTAATGTACAGGTACAGATTAATACCTACGCGCCGGGCTATTCCCCGTTTGAGACTGAGCAACGCATTACGTTTCCGGTTGAAACGGTGATGGCGGGTCTGCCGGGATTGCAACAAACGCGCTCGCTGTCACGCTACGGTTTGTCACAAGTGACGGTGATCTTCAGCGAAGATACCGACTTGTTTTTTGCGCGTCAGTTAGTCAATGAGCGTGTTGCGCAAGCGCGCGAGCGTTTACCAGCAGGACTGATACCTTCATTGGCGCCTATCGCCACCGGACTCGGCGAGATTTATCTCTGGACAGTCGAGGCTGACAAGGGTGCGACCAAGCCTGATGGCACGCCCTATACCGGAACTGATTTGCGCGAGATTCAGGACTGGGTCATCAAGCCGCAGTTGCGTACCGTGCTGGGTGTCACTGACATTAATTCAATCGGCGGTTACGTCAAGGAATACCAGGTCGCCCCGAGTCCGGAGCGCTTGGCAGCCGTTGGCATCTCGATGGAGGAGTTGGTTAGTGCCATTGACCACAATAATCAAAACGCGGGCGCCGGCTATATCGAAAAGCGTGGTGAGCAATATCTCGTGCGCATACCCGGGCAGTTACGTACCGTTGAAGATATCCGCGATGTGATCGTCAAGAACGATGCAGGCGTACCCGTGCGCGTGCGCGATTTGGCTGAGGTTGGTATTGGTCGGGAGTTGCGCACTGGCGCTGTCACGCTCAATGGTGATGAGACCGTACTTGGTACGGTATTCATGCTGATTGGACAGAATAGCCGTACCGTGTCGCAGGCTGTCGACAAGCGGATGAAAGAGATCAACCGTAACCTGCCCAAGGGCGTGCGCGCAGTGACGGTCTATGACCGTACGCATTTGGTTGATAAGGCGATCGCGACGGTGCAGGCGAATTTGCTCGAGGGTGCTGCGCTGGTGATTGCGGTGCTTTTTGTGTTTCTAGGTAACTTGCGCGCTGCACTGATTACCGCTGCTGTCATTCCCTTAGCCATGCTGTTTACCTTGACCGGCATGGTGCAGCAAAAGGTCAGCGCGAACTTGATGAGTCTCGGCGCGCTGGATTTCGGCATCATCGTCGATGGTGCTGTCGTGATTGTCGAGAGTTGCATACGACGGCTAGCGCATGCGCAGCAACAGTTTGGCCGCACGCTGACGCGCGAGGAACGTTTTAACGAAGTGTTCGAAGCAGCGCGGGAGTCGCGTCGGCCTTTGCTGTTCGGGCAATTCATCATCATTGTGGTCTATCTGCCGATTTTTGCGTTGTCGGGTATCGAAGGAAAAATGTTCCACCCGATGGCATTCACAGTGGTCACTGCGCTGCTAGCGGCGATGCTGTTGTCAGTCACCTTTGTGCCGGCTGCGGTGGCTATGTTCGTAACCGGACGTGTGGACGAAAAAGAAAACATCCTGATGCGCCTGGCGCGCCGCTACTACTTGCCGCTTTACGAGTGGGTGATGCAGGCAAAGACGCTGGTGCTGACTACTTCAGCCGTTTTGGTGGTGCTGTGTGGACTGTTGATGACGCGTTTGGGTAGCGAGTTCATCCCCAATTTGAACGAGGGTGATCTGGCGGTGCAAACGATTCGTGCACCGGGCATCAGCTTGACGCAGGCCGTCGAGATGCAGGGTCAGATCGAACGTACGCTCATTAAAAAATTTCCCGAAATTGAACGCATGTTCACCCGCATAGGTACAGCGGAGATTGCGACCGATCCGATGCCACCGAGCCTGTCGGATGGCTACATCATGCTCAAGCCTATTGAGCAATGGCCCGAGCCGCGCAAGACTCGCGAAGAGTTGTTGCAAGCGATCAGTGACACGGTGTGGAAAATCCCGGGTAACAACTATGACTTCTCGCAGCCGATTCAGCTACGCTTTAATGAACTGATCTCGGGTGTGCGCAGCGATATTGCGATTAAGGTGTTTGGTGATGATATGGATCAGCTTCACCGCTTAGGTGAGGAAATCGCAGCGCGTGTCGAGCACGTACAGGGGGCGTCTGAGGTCAAGGTCGAGCAGACCACGGGCCTGCCAGTACTGTCGGTCGTCATTGATCGTCAAAAGGCGGCACGCTATGGATTGAATGTCATTGATATTCAAGCGGTAGTAGCCGCAGCCGTTGGCGGCAGTCGTAGCGGTACTTTGTTTGAGGGGGATCGTCGCTTCGATATCGTCGTACGTTTGCCCGAGACACTGCGTACCGATATCGAAGCGATTCGCCGTCTTCCGATTAATTTGCCGAGTTCAGGTAAACATGGCCGAGGCGGATTCATTCAATTATCTGAAGTGGCTGATTTACATCTCGCGCTGGGGCCGAATCAAGTGAGTCGTGAGAATGGTAAGCGACGCGTCGTGGTGATGGCGAATGTGCGAGGCCGGGATGTGGGTTCTTTCGCGGCCGAGGCCGAGCAGCGCTTGGCCACTCTGGCACTACCCACGGGCTATTGGATAAGTTGGGGTGGCACCTTTGAAAACCTGCAATCGGCTGCCAAGCGTTTGCAGGTGGTGGTGCCGGCTGCGCTCTTGCTGGTATTCCTGTTGCTGTATGCCGTGTTCGGTAATCTGAAAGATGGTCTGTTGGTATTCACTGGTATCCCGTTCGCGCTGACGGGTGGTGTGCTTGCGCTTTGGTTGCGTGATATCCCGCTCTCAATTTCAGCGGCGGTCGGCTTTATTGCACTCTCCGGCGTAGCAGTGTTGAATGGGTTGGTGCTGATCAGTTTTATTCGTAACCTGATCGATCAAGGCCACGGCTTGGACGATGCGGTGCGCGAGGGCACGTTAACGCGCTTGCGTCCGGTGCTTATGACGGCGTTAGTTGCCTCGCTTGGTTTCTTGCCGATGGCGATTGCTACCGGCACTGGCGCTGAAGTTCAGCGACCGCTGGCGACGGTAGTTATCGGCGGTATTTTGTCATCGACCGTGCTGACACTGTTGGTGCTGCCACTACTTTATGATCTGGTGCATCGCCAACGCTCGCCTAATCCAAAGCGCTAAGCACTGACATTAGAAGCCAGTTTTGCAGCTGCAGATGCTTACGCCTACTCCGCCAGTGCAGCAGATTCCGTAGCCGAATCTGTCGTCAGTTCTGCTGGAGATTCGGTGGGAGCGAGAGACGCAGCGTCGCTGCTTTCGTCCGTTAGCGCGTGCTCAGGTTCAGCCATTTTGCTAGGCACGAATTGACGCATCTGCAAGGAGCGCGCAGTTCTTTCCCCAAGCTCAGTCAGCGCGTAGATGCCTCGCAACGGACGTAGATAACCCATCTTGATCAGGTGATAGATCTGGTGCTCGCGCCCCTGCGTATCGGACAGCACGTCGCGCTGCTCGAACAGACGGATAATCAACTGAATGTCGGAAAGCGAAAGGATGTGCATATCATCCTCCGTGGCTAATGATGCAGAGTTGATAATATTGTTTGATGCGATTTGATTATATGTCAGTCGCAATAGGCTTTCACCGCGCTGGCACCCCCATTACCGCTATTACGGTGGCGCAGATTCGCAGATAATGGGGGTAGTTTTGGAGACTGATAATGCCAGCGATAGGTACCTCATCCGATCAATATCAGAATCGCGATCCGGCGCTGACCACTTACCGCCGAAACACGGCCGCGCCCGCGCTGCCGGAGGCGATGGCTGAGCGTTCCGAGGATCGATCCAAGGCCGCGGCGGTTCAGCGGCGGCAGGTCGAGGGTCGTAGCTCTTTGGATCCCTCGCCGCCACCGGCGCAAGCGGCAGCACAACGCGGCGTGCCTACCGCCAAGGCGACTCCATTGCCCAGTGGAGCGGCAGGTGCAGCGCCAACGGCACAGCGTGAACTCGTAACCCCACCGAAAATCATGCATTCTTTGTACGAGCCGCCGTCCCGGTTGAAACGCGAGCATGATGATCGTCATTCGATGATTACAGGCGGCACTGTGGACGTTAGGGTTTAATCCAACCATCCGAGACCTAACAGATAACCCAATAATGAAACCCTTTGATCCCAAAGCCGTTACCGAAGTTGGCGTACAAGCCGACGGCGACTGGCTGCAGGCGCACTGGATGCCTTACACCGGCAATCGAGAATTCAAGGCTAACCCGCGGCTGATGGTGGAGGCCAATGGTGCTTATTACACTGATGCCGATGGTCGCCGTATTTTTGATGGTCTGTCGGGCTTGTGGTGTACCGGGCTGGGTCATCGTCGTCCGGAGTTGATTGAAGCGGTCAGCCGTCAAATGAGCACGCTGGATTTCATGCCACCGTTTCAGTTTGGTCATCCGCAATCTTTTGCGCTGGCAAACCGCATGCAAAGTTTTTTGCCGGCGGGCTTGGGTCATGTTTTTTTTACCGGCTCAGGTTCTGAAGCGGCGGATACCTCGCTGAAAATGGCACGCGCTTATTGGCGCGCAAAGGGTAAGGGCTCCAAGACCCGCTTTATCGGTCGCGAGAAGGGTTACCACGGCGTGAACTTCGGTGGTATCTCGGTGGGCGGTATCGTTGGCAATCGAAAGCTGTTTGGGCAAGGCGTCGAAACCGATCACCTCCCGCACACTCAGCTGCCGCAGAATGCTTTTTCGCGTGGCATGCCGCAGCAGGGTGCAGAGTTGGCAGATGATCTGCTACGTCTGATTAATCTGCATGATGCATCGAATATCGCTGCGGTTATTGTCGAACCCTTCTCGGGTTCTGCGGGTGTCGTCGTGCCACCCGTTGGATACTTGCAGCGCTTGCGTGAGATCTGTGATCAGCACGATATCTTGCTGATCTTTGACGAGGTGATCACTGGCTTTGGACGCTCAGGTGCATGGACAGGTGCAGAAGCATTTGGCGTGACGCCGGATATTCTCAATTGCGCCAAGCAGATTACGAATGGTGTGCAGCCACTCGGTGCGGTAGTGGTGAAGCCCGAGATTTATGACACCTTCATGCATGCCGATGCGCCGCATTATTTGGTCGAGTTCCCGCATGGGTATACCTACTCTGCGCACCCGGTCGCCTGCGCTGCGGCACTCGCGACGCTTGATTTGCTCGAGCGAGAGCAGGCGGTCGAGCGCGTCAATTCGCTTGCACCCTACTTTGAACAAAAAGTCCATGCGCTGCGTGGCTGTAAGCATGTGACCGACATTCGTAATTTCGGACTGGCTGCCGGGTTTACTTTGGCCGCTGCCCCAGGCGAGCCTGCCAAGCGGCCGTATGAAGTGGGCATGACGATGTGGAAGCAGGGCTTCTATGTGCGCTATGCCAACGATACGGTGCAATTAGCACCACCCTTTATCTCGACCGAAGTAGAAATCGATCGCCTAGTCGATGCGTTAGGGGAGGCGTTCAACGCGCTCGACCCCTGAAGTATCTCCCTCCATTCTTTCCCTGATCATGCAAACTATTCCTCACCTGATTCAAGGTGTCGCGCATCATGGCGGCACGCGTACGCAGCCTGTTTACAACCCCGCGACTGGCGCAGCGATTCGTACACTACAGCTGGCTGATACTAAGACTGTCGAGCTTGCCATCGCTTCCGCGCAAGCGGCTTATCCGGCATGGCGTGCCACACCGCCCCTGAAGCGGGCGCGTGTGATGAGCAAACTCAAAGAGCTGCTCGAGCAAAATGCAGACAAGATCTGTGCACTCATTACTGAAGAGCACGGCAAGGTACTTGCTGATGCCATGGGTGAGCTGCAGCGCGGTATTGAAAATGTTGAATACGCGAGCTATGCGCCCGAATTACTGAAGGGTGAGTACAGCAAGAACGTTGGCCCCGGTATTGATGCCTGGAGTGAGTTTCAGCCGCTAGGGGTCACAGCGGGTATTACGCCTTTTAATTTTCCGGCGATGGTGCCGCTATGGATGTGGCCAATGGCAGTTGTTTGCGGCAACACGTTCATTCTTAAACCCTCTGAGCGTGATCCCTCATCGGCGATGCTGATTGCTGAACTCGCTTTGCAGGCGGGCTTGCCACCGGGTGTGCTGAATGTGGTGAATGGTGACAAAGAGGCGGTTGATGCTCTGCTGAATGATCCGCGTGTGCAGGCGATTTCATTCGTGGGTTCAACCCCTATTGCGCAAGCAATTTATGGTACGGGCTGCGCGAATGGCAAGCGCGTGCAAGCACTGGGCGGTGCCAAGAATCACGCTATCGTCATGCCCGATGCGGATATTGCCAACGCAGTGAGTGCGATGATGGGTGCTGCTTATGGTTCTTGTGGCGAGCGCTGCATGGCGGTACCGCTGATTGTGGCAGTGGGCGATGGCACCGCCGACAAAATGATCGAGGGATTGAAAGCCGAGATCGCACGTATGCATATCGGCCCCGGGACAGACCCAAAGAGTGATATGGGTCCGCTTGTTACCCGAGACCATTTCGAGAAAGTAAAGGGCTATGTCGATGCCGGTGTCGCTGAAGGTGCCAAGTTGGTCGTTGATGGACGCGGCATCAAGGTCAGCGGGCATGAGGACGGATTCTTCCTTGGTCCCTGTTTGTTCGATCATGTGAAGCCACAGATGACGATTTACCTGGAAGAGATTTTTGGTCCGGTGTTGGGCATCGTTCGAGTCGCCTCATTACAAGAGGGCATGGATTTGATTGATGCGCACGAGTACGGTAACGGCACTTGCATCTTCACGCGTGATGGCGAAGCAGCGCGCTACTTTACTGACAATATTCAAGTCGGGATGGTCGGTGTGAATGTGCCGTTACCTGTGCCGGTGGCGTACCACTCCTTTGGTGGTTGGAAGCGGTCGCTGTTTGGCGACTTGCACGCCTACGGCCCGGATGGTGTGCGCTTTTATACTCGTCGCAAAGCTATTACGCAGCGCTGGCCTTCGGCGGGTGTGCGCGAAGGCGCTGTGTTCTCGTTTCCGTCGAGTCGCTGATTGGATTGAACACCGCCAGCGACATTTTGAAAAAAACTAAAAACTCTCAATCAAAATGAGCATCAAAAATTGATGCGAGCGCTGGCTAGACGGCGGCAACGCAGACAGTACACGACGTACGGCAAGTTGCCGCCAACACCGCCAGCGACATTTTGAATGAGAGTTAGATTACCAGGTGCCGGTGTTGGGCATAGAAACCCAAGGCTCGGCCGGCGGCAGTGGCTGCCCTCTTTGCAATAACTCGATCGAGATATTGTCGGGCGATCGAACAAATGCCATGCGGCCATCGCGGGGTGGGCGCAAGATGGTGACGCCGTGTGACTGAAGTCGCTCGCACAGCGCGTATACATCATCGACTGCGTAGGCAAGGTGGCCAAAATTACGCGCGCCACCGAGTTCTTCCGGATCCCAGTTGTAAGTCAGTTCGACTTGCGCTTCTTCATCGCCCGGAGCTGCGAGATAAACCAGTGTGAATCGCCCGCCAGGATACTCTTGCGCGCGTAATACTTCTAGGCCGAGTGCGTCGCGATAAAACTTGACAGAGGCGTCGAGGTCGCTGACGCGAACCATGGTGTGCAGGTATTTCATGGTGATAGTCGCTCAATAAAAGCCGATATTGTAGCGTGCGCCGAATCTTCCCTCAGCGCGCGCGCCACCTGGTCTCCGCTAGTGCGAGCTGTACGGTCGTACTGCATCAAGCTGCGGCTTGACGCCCGCCAGCACTTTTGAAAGACATGAAAACTCACGCGCGATTCGTTGAAACAAGGTGTCAATCGGTCGGGATGTCATCGCTGCGTAGGCATAGGCGGCTTGACCCAGCTTTTCGTAATAATCTTGGCTGGTGAGTCGAGCGCGTCGTACATCCCAGGCATCGACTATTAAGCAGCTATCGCCGATCTGTCGAAAGTCATCGCGTGTACGGGCTTTGGTGAACTCGAGGCATATCACATCAGGCGGAAAATCAGGGTTGCGAAAATTTCGCGCAACCATGTAGACCAGATAAGCTTCTAGTTCTTCATCAAGATTGACACGGCTGCGGCTCTCGCATTCCATCACGATTTCCCAACTGGCGCGAATATACGGTTGAAAATCCATACTCGGTCCCTCCTCGTTGAATGAAGAAGTTAAACCTGAACTGCGAAGCAAGCAACACTCAATCGACATCACTGCACTAGCACTCAAATGCGTCGACTGCTGCTCCGATACCATCTCATCGCACTACTACAGCGAACGCCTAAGGCGAAGCTCTAGGGCGAACCGCCCTATTAGATCGGCTGCTGTCTGCCAACCGACACGACCAATTTAGCTAGTGCATTAAACGTGCCCGCGGCATTTTGTCGGGCCTGTTTAAATAGTTTTCAAAAGATTATCTTTGTTCCTAAAGTTATCAGGAGTTCATCGACGTAGCTGGCTGATTCATTTATATTTCCCCAATCAAGACTGCAGCCTGAGCCACTGCTGTCGATTCATAAGGCATTTACCGCGCACGCCCGGCCTTGCTCACCCCAAATCCGACCATGGCAGAAGAAGAGAAGAAACCAGAAGACGAAGCCGCTGCCGCCGCTGCCGAGGGCGAAGCTGCGCCTGACGCCCCGCCAGCCGAGCCGGCGGAGGAGCCGAAACCGCCGGTTATCTGGAAAAAGATTGAAGAGGAAGGGCACGCAGGTGCCCATGGCGGTGCATGGAAAATTGCGCTGGCCGACATGATGACCGCCATGATGGCGTTCTTTTTGCTGATGTGGCTGCTGGGTGCGACCCCCGAGGAGCAGCGTATTGGTATTGCAGAATACTTCCAACCGACTGAGTTGAAGGTCTCTGGCGCCGGTGAGACAGCGGGCTCGAACGGTATGTTTGGTGGTCGCTCTATCATTGACCCCGAGACCTTGCCCATGGACCCTAAACAGCAGGCGCTGATTGAGCGGGTCAGTCCGCGCGCTGAAGGTGGCAAGGGTGACGATGCCGGCACCTCGCCGGATGACAAACCGAATCCGCAGTACGGCAAGAACCTGACCGAAGAACAGAAGCAGAAAATCGCGGAGCAAGCCGAGCGTGAAAAACTCGATAAGCTGGAGCAAGAGATCACCGAAAACCTCTCACTGAGTAGAACACTGGCGGATCTGAAAAATCAGGTGCAGTTCACGCGAGAAAAAACGGGTCTGCGAATCGACATCATCGATAAGGCGAATTTCTCGATGTTCGGTAGTGGTAATGCGGCGATGGATCCACGCGCGCGAGCGCTGATTAACGAAGTCACGCGCTCATTGGCGAATATGCCGAATAAGATGGCGGTCAAGGGGCACACCGATAGTTCACCCTTCCCGGAGGGCAGCGAACGTACCAACTGGTCTTTGTCGATCGAGCGTGCCGAGGCAACACGGCGCATGTTGGAAACCGGTGGTATTGGTAGTGGCCGTATTGTTCGCATTGAAGGCGTGGCAGATACAGCGCCATTCAACCCGCAGAACCCAGCTGACCCGCGTAACCGTCGGATCAGTATTACGGTGCTGTACAACGACCCACCCCTCGAAAAATAAAACGCCTTAGCCACAAGGCCGCTGGCGTTGTTGGTGATGTCTCGTCGTACGTCATGTACTGTCTTCGACATCCCCGTCTAGCCAGCAACCTTGTGGTGAAGGCTTGATGTGGATGCATGATTTATCCGGTTTTAAACCGCTTGATCATCCAGAAGTACAGACCTGCGCCGAGCAATAGCGAGGCTGCGGCCATATCAATAGCCCAGGCAAAGCCGGTTGCATGATTCGACGCGCGCGCCAGCATGGCAGCAGCGACGGGTGGGCCGATGATTTGGCCGAAGGCAAATGCGCCTGATAGCAAGCCGATGATCGCGGGCGCTGATTGTGGATGTAATTGCCTGCCTAATTGCATCGCAAAAAATGTGATTGCGGTGAACGGCAAACCGACCAGAACGCTACCGATGGCAAAGCCCTTCAGGGTAGGTATCCAGTTCACGATCACCACGCCTAATGATTGCATCAGATAGCAGCCGATTAAAAGGCTGCGCTGATCAATGCGTGCGGGAATGCGCGAGGCGAGCAAAGCGCCACAGGCAACGGCGATACCAAGTAAGGGCCAGAATAGATCCAGCCAAATCGAACCCGGCAGGGCTGAACGCGCTATCACCGGTAGGAATGTCGCTGTGATGATGTAGCCGAAGCCCGCAAGGCCGTAGGCAATCACCAGCGTAGCTTTCTCGGTGGTTGTGCCGCCTGCAGCAGCGCCAGTAGCGTTAGCTGTAGTCGGTGTGTGCAAGTCATTATCATGACGAAACACAGGCCATACCAGCGCTGTGATGATCAGCGCCAGTACCCCGAACGCAATCCAACCCCAGCTGGCCGGCCATGCCACCTGCACCATCACACTCGCCAATAATCCGCTGGAGGCGATGCCGATACCCGGGCCCATGTAAACAATCCCGCCAGCACTAGGTCGGTTCAGACGCGCCAGATGCGCGAGGCACCAGGTCGAGGTGTAGACAAAGCCAATAGCGGTAGTGATGCCGGTTATAAAGCGTAGCGCTGGCCATGCGGAACGGATATCGATAGCCATTGCGGCGGTGAGTACGCAGGTCAGCGTGAGACCGACTTTGACCATGGTGGATGAAGCGAGCGCAGGCCAAGACCATCGTGCCCAGAGCGCGGGTTGAAACGTGCACAGAAGTGCGCCCACCAGATAGCCGAGATAGTTGGCGCTCGCCAGCCAACTCGCTGCTGCGATATCGAGCAGACCTTGCTGCAGCATCACCGGCATCAGCGGTGTGAAAGCGAAGCGACCGATGCCCATCGCCACTGCCAGCGACAGAGCACCGGCGATGGCAATGTGTAGCGCCGAGCGCGCCTGTGTCGCTTCGGTACTCAGAACGGCGCGTTATCGGTGCGCTTGCAAGAGCCGTGGATCAGATCCAGTCGCTTGCCGCCATCAAGGTCCAGCCACTGCTTGAACTCGCCGGTGCGACGATCCAATGTGACATGTTCACCAATGATCACGACGCCGTGTCGCTTGAACATCGCAGGGCGGTAGAGCTCAAGCAGGTCCCCCTGTGCTTTCAGCGTCCCTTTACGGTTCATCGACATCGTGTACTCACCTGCATACGCGCCGGTACCTTCCTCGAAATCAAATACTGCGGGTAGCGGCGAGCGGCTGGTCTCAAAGGGAGGTGTTAACTTCTCGCCGGGTCGGCTGATCTCGGCATCGCAGATGACTTCCAGTATGCCCTTGTTTTTGTACTTGCCGGGCTTGCCACTACTACCAAGATTCAGGGAGATCAGGCCAGTGAAATGCGCGGCAGCGACCAGTACGACGGTGATGACGATCCCTGTGAGAATGGCGACAATCTTGCTCATCTACGTCCTCCCTTGATGGCAGCAGTTGGTGACACAAATTGAGAGCTTACATGCTCAAGCAAACCATCACAGGCATCTTCGATCAGGTCGAGCACCTGCTGGAAACCAGTTTCCCCACCATAGTAAGGATCTGGCACCACGGCTGCATCGTGTTGGCGGCAAAATTCAGTTAGACGCCGCAGCTTGCGCCGGTGGGTCGGCGGGCAGTGTTGCTCAGCAAGCGCAAGATTGTCCCAGTCCATGGCGAGCAATAAATCATGCTGCTCGAAATCTTGCTCGCTCAATTGCCGCGCGCGCAGATCGGAGATGTCATAGCCCCGCTCCACAGCGGCACGTTGACTGCGCCGATCCGGCGGCTCGCCCGGATGATAGTTGTGTGTCCCGGCAGAAGTGACGAAGACCTTGTGCGCTAAACCGGCTTGTTGAACTTTTTGTCGAAATACGCCATGTGCAGTGGGGCTACGGCAGATGTTACCCATACACAGAAACAGCACGCTGAAGTGCTGCTCTGTGAATGAGGCAGTATGGCTGGCGCGGGTATCGATCATGGTCATGGATACATCGCTACCCGTTGTTCGCTTTCAAAATGCGTTGCAGCCAGTGGCTGATATCGTCGATCTCTTCGGCACATACGGAGTGCTGCATCATGTATTCATGCCATTCGATGGCATAGCCGAGTTCAATCAGCAAGTCACGCGATGCTTCGGCGCGATTGATCTGCACCACGCTGTCACCCCGTCCATGCACCATGAAGATGGGTGTGTGCTGATTCGCGGCATGTCGCTCGCTAGCTACTGCATCAGCGAGTGGCAGATAACCGGATAAGCACATTAACCCTGCCAATGTTTGCGAGTAGCGTAGACCGGTTTGCAGGGTCATGGCGCACCCTTGCGAGAAGCCCGCCAATACAATGTGTTCTGCCAGTATGCCGCGTGAGATTTCCCGCTCGATTAGATCATCGATACGGCGTTGCGAAGCCCGTAAGCCTTGCGTATCTTCCCGCCGCACCAGATCCATGCCAAGAATGTCGTACCACGCACGCATGACGTAACCGTTATTGATGGTCACGGGCATCGTCTCCGCATGGGGAAACACGAAACGGATGCCGCGGCAACCAGCGAGATCGAGCTCGCGAACAATCGGTGCGAAGTCGTTGCCATCTGCGCCCAAGCCGTGCATCCAGATCACGGCAGCCGTCGGCGATGGCGCAGTTTCGATTTCTATGGTTTCCAGTAGCGGTCGCTCGTTCATAGTCAGATCTTATTTTGCTCGAATTGCCGATTTGGGTCGGAAGGCCTTGCAGACGGCGTCATTAGTTTCTATATATGGACCGCCGATCAGATCGATGCAGTAGGGTACAGCCGCGAAGATACCGGCAACGATAGCGTTGCCGTCGGCATCCTTTAGACCCTCGAGCGTCTCGCGTATCGATTTCGGTTGCCCCGGCAGGTTCATGATCAGCGCAGCGTGATCATCGCGTTCGCGGATCACTGCAACCTGCCGCGACAAAATCGCCGTTGGAACAAAGCGAAGACTAATCTGCCGCATTTGCTCGCCGAAGCCGGGCATCGGTTTTGTCGCGACTGCCAAGGTCGCCTCGGGGGTGACATCGCGCCGCGCGGGGCCTGTACCACCAGTTGTCAGCACCAAGTCGCAGCCGACCTCATCGACCAGCGCGATAAGTGTTTTTTCAATGGTGGCTTGATCATCAGGAATCAGGCGCGTTTCCATCTGCCAAGGGCTTGTCAGCGCCTGACTAAACCAATCACGCAACGCTGGCACACCTTGATCTTCATAGACGCCAGCGGATGCTCGGTCGGAAATCGATACCAAACCAATGATTAACTCGTCAGGATGGGTTCTCGTCTTCTTCATCATTCTCGTCGGATTCTTGGTCGTCCGTTGGTGCCCGCAGTGACTTCAAAATCTGGAATATCTCGCGATACGCTTTCGGTGGTTTATTGTCCGCTTGCTCTTTACGTGCATTACGGATCAGCGTACGCAATTGCTGCACATTCAGTGTCGGGTGCTGCGCGCATAAATCGGTGAGGGCATTGTCATCCGCCAGCAAACGTTCACGCTGTCGCTCAACTGCGTGCAGCGCTGCGGCCTCGGACTTCGACGTGCCACGCCAGCCGTCGACTGTTTTCTGGATAATGGCTGTCTCTTCCTCGCTCAGAGTGCGCATCTTTTTACCGACAAATTGCAACTGGCGGCGACGGCCCTCGTGGCTGCTGATCTGCTGGCACTCAAGGATTGCTTCCAGCACATCCTCTGGCATGGGGACTTTTTTGACACGATCGCGCGGGGCATCGACCAGCGCCTCGCCAAGTTTTTGCAGCGCGGTCATCTCGCGCTTGAGTTGCGACTTGGAGGGGCGTTCGTACTTCTGCTCGAATTCGCTGGACTGGAATCCGACCGCGCCGCGGTTGGCATTGGGCATGGGGACGGCCGATTGAAAAACGCAACGACTGCTATGATAACCGCTTTGATCCTGACCTGAGAGAACCCCGCATGAGCGCTGACGTCTTCACCCACACGCAAGAACAGCTGAAAGAAATTGCCGCCGATGTGCTGCGCTTCGCTCAAGAGAAGGGCGCATCGGATGCCGTGGTCGAGCTGAGCGAGGGGCAGGGGCTGTCGGTCAGCGTGCGCAAAGGTCAGGTCGACACCATCGAGCAGAATAAAGATAAAGGTATCGGCGTCACCATCTTTCTGGGCCAGGGTCGTGCGATCCGACGGGGTAATGCCAGCACCTCGGATTTTTCGTTGCGGTCCTTGAAAGAAACGGTAGCCGCCGCATACGACATCGCGCGCTTTACCGCAGAGGATGACTGCGCCGGATTGCCGGATGAGGAGATGTTGGAGCGCTCGCCCAAAGACCTTGATTTATTTCATCCTTGGGCGATCAACGCTGATCAGGCAGTACAAATCGCGCTGCGCTGTGAGGCAGCGGCATTTGCCGTCGATAAGCGCATCACCAACAGCGAGGGCGCTGGCGTATACGCGCAGCAGTCACATTTTGTGTTGGCCAATTCACGCGGCTTCATGGCGGGCTACCCTTACACCCGCCACTCAATCTCGGTGTCGCCGATTGCGGGCAAAGGCCAGCACATGCAGCGTGATGATTGGTATAGCTCTGATCGCAATCCGCAGCGACTAGCCGAGCCAGAAGCGATTGGCCGCTACGCAGCGGAGCGCGCGCTGGCACGACTGAATGCGCGCAAACTGGATACCCGCAAGTGTCCGGTGCTTTTCGAGGCACCATTGGCAGCAGGATTGCTCGGCGCTTTCGTACAGGCAGTGTCTGGTGGTGCCTTGTACCGTAAATCTACTTTCCTGACCGATTCTATCGGTACGCAGGTATTTGGCGACGATATTCGTATCGTCGAGGACCCCTCGATACGAAGTGCGACCGGCTCTGCGCCGTTTGATGAGGAAGGTGTGCGTGTACAGGCGCGTGATGTAGTGAGCGGCGGCATTGTGCAAGGCTATTTTTTGTCGACTTACTCCGCGCGCAAGCTGGGCATGAAAACTACCGGTAACGCGGGTGGCTCCCACAACATGCAGATACTGTCGTCGCGAACTCGCGCTAGCGATGATTTTGTAGCGATGCTGAAAAAATTGGGCACTGGCTTACTCGTCACCGAATTACTCGGGCATGGAGTCAACTATGTTACCGGTGATTACTCCCGCGGCGCTTCCGGTTACTGGGTAGAGAATGGCGTTATCCAATACCCGGTCGAGGAGATCACGATTGCGGGCAACTTGCGTGACATGTTCAAAGACATCGCAGCTATCGGCAGCGATGTGCTGGTACGTGGTACGAAATCGACGGGTTCGATTCTGATGGGCAGTATGACGATCGCTGGCGCCTAAAAGCCTTCAACGAATTAGCGCATCCCCGATCCCGGGGCAATGCGCTCTTCTATCGGTTCTTCGAAGCGACAACCGACCTTTATTGGGTTAGAGCAAACTGACGGCCCTCAAGACCAGTCATTGAGGCATCTTCAACCCTCAGAACCGAAGCGCAAGGAGATGCCTAACTTCCCTTTGAGTCCGTTCCGGATTGTCGGGACATTTGCTGTGCGTTTACAACGTGTTTCCCGCAGATACGTTTTTTTCGATAGTCGAGAGAAACTTTGCTTGCATGGGGAGAAATGTTGCAACTAGTGCGTTTAAACAACATCGGGAATTTTGTTATGAAATAGCTATTGCTCGTCCTGGAAGCCCCCTCCTAGAATTGCCAAGGTTTTAACAAACCTCGCCAGTGCGCTGCGCCGGTCGGTGCGCTGGTTTCAGACTAAAGACCAGGCAATTAGGGGACCTTTCATGAAACGTCGTTCATTCCTTTCCGGCGCTGCAGCCGGCGTGGCTGCGGGTATCGCCAGCGCGCCAGCCGTTGTGCATGCCAACACCACGATCAATTGGCGGCTGGCTTCCAGCTTTCCCAAGTCACTCGACACCATTTTCGGTGCGGCCGAGATCATGGCTAAGCGCGTGTCAGCGCTTACTGATGGCAAATTCAATATTCGCGTATTTCCAGGTGGAGAGCTGGTTCCTGCGCTGCAGGTGATGGATGCCGTGCAAGCCGGCACTGTCGAGATGGGCCACTCTGCGTCTTACTACTACTTCGGTAAAGATGCGACTTTCGCCTTCGATACCGCCGTTCCGTTTGGTCTTACCGCACGTCAGCAGACCGCTTGGATAGACCAAGGCGGTGGCCGCCAACTGATGCGTGATTTTTTTGCAGAGTATGGCGTTGTCAACTTCATGGGGGGCAATACTGGCTGTCAGATGGGCGGCTGGTTCCGTCGTGAGGTAAAGACACCCCAGGATTTGCACGGTTTAAAGATGCGGGTAGGTGGTTTCGCTGGCCGTGTGATGCAAAAGCTGGGCGTGGTACCGCAGCAAATTGCCGGTGGTGACATCTATCCTGCATTAGAAAAAGGCACGATCGATGCCGCTGAGTGGATTGGTCCGTATGACGACGAGAAGCTAGGTTTCAACAAGGTCGCACCGTTTTACTACACCCCAGGTTGGTGGGAGCCCAGCGCGCAGTTGTCGTTCTATGTCAACAAAAAAGAATGGGACAAACTACCGAAGGAATATCAGGCAGCGCTTGAGGTGGCGACCTATGAGGCGCACGTTGCGATGCAGGCGATGTACGATGCACGTAACCCAACCGCGCTGGCACGCCTGATGAAGAATGGCGTCAAATTGCGTACGTTCTCAAAAGCGATTCTCGACGCTTGCTATGAAGCAGCACAGGAGGTGATCGAAGATGAAGCATCGAAGAACGCGAAGTTCAAAAAAGTACTGGAGCCATGGCGCCGCTTCCATCAGGATCAGAACAACTGGTATTCGGTCGCCGAGTCACCCGTGCAGTCTTATCTGATCGGGCGTCGTAAGTCCTGATTTAATAAGCCGCTGAATAAAGAAAGCCCGCGTAAGCGGGCTTCTTTTTTGGCGGCCGCCCTGATAGGAAGAGGCGGCTGCGCGGGGAAGTAGGGCTGATCGCTTACCTCTTCATTGGCTCTACTGAAAAATCCAACTTTAGATCGCTGCCCGAGCTGGTCTCAGCGGAGAAATCAACGCTCGGTATCTCTGCAGCACTGTCGGTACCCATGTCGATGTTCAGTTCGATCTGTTCTTTCATATCGGTTTTGTTGGCGACCGAGATCATGCTCGGAAAGGCGATGATGAGTGCGACCATGATCACCTGAATACCGACGAAAGGTACTGCACCCCAGTAGATATCGCTAGTTTTGACCTTCTTTGGCGCCACCGAGCGCAGATAAAACAGGGCAAAACCGAAGGGTGGGTGCATGAAAGATGTTTGCATGTTCACCGATAGCAATACGCCGAACCAGATAAGGTCGATACCCATCTTGTCAGCGACTGGACCAACCAACGGTACCAAAATGAATGCCAGCTCGAAGAAGTCGAGGAAGAACGCCAATCCAAAGAATAGTAGGTTAACGACAATCAGAAAACCGACTTCACCGCCGGGTAGTGAGCTGAGGAGATGCTCTACCCACAGGTCGCCATTGATGCCACGGAAAACCAGTGAGAAGACGCTGGACCCAATCAAGATGAACAGTACAAAGCACGATAAGCGTGTCGTTGAGTTCATCGCTTGGGTCAGCAGATCTTTCGAAAGCCGACGATTAGCGAGTGCTAGCAGCATGGCACCAAGCGCACCCATACCACCACCTTCGGTTGGTGTCGCGATGCCAACAAAGATGGTGCCGAGCACCAGAAAAATAAGCGCCAGAGGCGGTACGAGCACCAGGACAACTTGCTCAGCCATTTTCGATAGTAGGCCAAGCTTCAGCTTACGGTTAGCTAGCGCCACGGCAAAGGTGAGCACTACCCCAACTACGCCGCTGTAGACCAGGCTCACGTCGTCAGCGAGGTCTGGTTTTGCCGAGGCGAGATACACCGTCTTGAAAAGCCAGGCGCTTATAAAACCAAACGCCAGTATCGCCATCAAGGACTGCAGGCCGTTGGAGCCATCGGGCTGGCGCAGATTACGTGCCTCGGGAGGGAGGGCAGGTAGGGCATTCGGGCGAAGAATAGAAACAATAAAAATATAGCCAGCGTAAAACGCAGTCAGCAGCAGGCCGGGTATGAATGCCGCCTGATACATATCGCCGACCGAGCGTCCTAACTGGTCGGCCATCACGATGAGTACCAGCGATGGTGGAATGATTTGTGCCAGCGTGCCGGACGCTGCGATCACACCAGCCGCAATTTTTCGGTCATAGCCATAGCGCAGCATGACCGGCAGCGAGATGAGGCCCATCGAAATGACCGATGCCGCGACAACACCAGTCGTAGCGGCTAGCAGCGCACCCACGAAAATAACGGCATACGCAATACCACCGCGCAGCGGGCCAAACAGTTGGCCGATGGTATCGAGCAAATCCTCAGCCATGCCGGAGCGCTCGAGAATCAGACCCATGAAGGTAAAGAATGGGATGGCGAGCAGGGTGTCATTGGCCATGATGCCGAACACGCGGTTTGGTAGTGCTTGTAATAATTCCGGCTTGAGCAGGCCAAGCTCAATGCCAATCAGTCCGAACAGAAGACCGTTAGCTGCTAAAGAAAAAGCAACCGGGAAGCCCGATAGCAAGAAGACTACGAGGGTGGCGAACATGACTGGCGCCATGTTTGCAATGAGAAATTCAGTCATGATCAGGCCTCCTTCTTGATGGATTGGTTAGCGGCGGTTGTCACCTCGGCCAGGTTGAGTTGGTTAGCAGCGGCGATTGCTTCGATCTCTTCTTGTGGCGTGGTTTGCTGTTTTTCGAAGGCGCTTGCATCGACTTGACCCATCAAGAAACCGATCCGCTTGATCAACTCGGATATTCCCTGCAGTGTCAGTAGAAGAAATCCAACAGGTATCAATAACTTCGCCGGCCACACGATCAGCCCGCCCGCATTACTCGACATCTCCTGGCTGCGTATGGATTCCATGGCATACGGAAGTGCGAAGTAAAAAATCAGCAGCGTGGCCGGCAGCAAGAACAATAGAAATCCAAAAACATCAACCCATACCTGAGCACGTTTCGGAAATCTGCCAACGACGACATCAATCCGAACATGCTCATTACGCTTGAGCGTGTAGGAAGATGCCAGCAGGAAAATTGCGCCAAACAGGTACCACTGAATCTCAAGCCAGGCATTCGAGCTGATATTGAGTGAGTAGCGCACCAGCGCATTACCGGCACAAATCAGTACTGCGGCCAATAATGCCCAACTGATACTCAGGCCAATGCGCTCATTGACGGCATCGATCAATTTTGACAGCGACAGGAAGAAGGACATGACGAAGCTCTCTCGAAGAATGGAGGCAGTCGACAGATCCGGTGGCCGCCGATGAACGGATCATCATCGGTGGGGTCTCCTTATTTGTATTTGTAGACTGCCTGGAAAGTCACCACCGCGAGACCTGTTGCCCTGTTGCCTGGACGCAGGTGCGGCAAGTGTGCGCAGCAATGTAGCGGCGCTTGAGGAGAGAGACAGTGTTGCCGGGCAATAGCCCGGCTCAGCTGGATTCGAAAGGGGCGTGCATCAACGTTTATGATGCTTTATTACAACATGGCAGTGCCGCAGCACAGCCTAGCTATAGCTGTGTTTTGAGCCTTGCGATTGCAGCCCGGACTTGTGTCGGTGCGGTGCCGCCAACATGTGACCGCGCCGCGACCGAGCCTTCGAGTGTCAGTGCTGCATGGACATCGGCGTCAATCTGCGGAGAGAAGCGCTGTAGCTCTTCCAAGCTCAGATCGGCGAGATCGCAGCCACGTTGTTCGCAGCTGCGGACGGCGTGCGCTACCGCTTCATGAGCGTCTCGAAACGGTAGACCTTTCTTCACCAGATAATCAGCCAAGTCGGTTGCAGTTGCGTAACCCTGCAGTGCTGCAGCGCGCATTGCGTCCGGCTTGACGGTGATGCCGGTCGCCATGTCTGCAAAAATCCGCAAGGTATCCGTCACGGTATCGACAGTGTCGAACAGCGGCTCTTTATCTTCCTGATTGTCTTTGTTGTAGGCGAGCGGCTGTGCCTTCATCAGGGTCAGTAGCGCGATTAAGTGACCATTCACGCGGCCAGTCTTGCCACGCGCGAGTTCAGGCACATCCGGATTTTTTTTCTGCGGCATGATCGACGAGCCGGTGCAGAAGCGGTCGGCAATATCAATGAAGCCAACGCGCGGGCTCATCCAGATCACCAGCTCTTCCGATAGCCGCGAGATATGGGTCATCACCAGTGCAGCAGCAGCGCAAAACTCGATGGCGAAATCGCGGTCTGACACCGCATCCAGCGAGTTATGGCAAACATCGTCGAAGCCAAGCGTTGCCGCAACCCGTACACGATCAATAGGGAAGCTGGTGCCTGCTAATGCCGCTGCGCCTAATGGCAAGCGATTGACTCGCTTGCGGCAATCAGCCATACGTTCGGCATCACGACCAAACATCTCGACATAGGCGAGTAGGTGATGGCCAAAGGTGACAGGCTGCGCTACCTGCAAATGCGTGAAACCCGGCAGGATGGTATCGGCGTGTTGCTCAGCAACCTGCAGTAAGGCTAAACGCAGGGCTTTAAGCAAATCCAGAATGTCATCAATCGAGGCACGCAGATAAAGCCGGATATCAGTGGCTACTTGATCATTACGCGAGCGGCCGGTATGTAGTCGCTTGCCCGCATCGCCGACCAGCTCGGTCAGGCGCTTTTCAATGTTTAGGTGCACATCTTCCAAGTCAAGTGACCAATGGAATTTTCCATCCTCGATTTCACTCAAGATCAATGCCATGCCGCGCTGTATATCAGCGTAGTCTTGGGCGCTGATGATGTTTTGCGCAGCCAGCATGTCGGCATGCGCCAGTGAACCCTGAATATCGACTTGCGCCAGGCGCTTATCGAAAAATACGGAGGCGGTATAACGCTTCACCAGATCAGACACCGGCTCATTGAAGCGGGCAGACCAGGCGTCTGCCTTTTTTGAAAATTGATCACTCATGGCGCGATTATAAAGGGCAGGACAATTAGCCAGTATTCCTGAGACCAGCGGCGACACCATTGATCGACAGGTGAATGCCACGATGGACGCGGATATCTGGCTCACGACCTTGGTTGTTTTGGCTACGGTTACGCTTGATCAGCTCGACTTGTAAATGATTCAGCGGATCAAGATACGGAATACGATTTTTGATCGAGCGTGCAAGTGTGGGGTTATTCGCCAAGCGTTCGCGTGAGCCGGTGATCATCCAAAGTGCCTCCAAGGTCTTCTCATGCTCGGCGGCGATACGGGAGAAGATCGCATGACGTAGCTTGCGATCGGGGACCAGCGAGGCGTAGCGCGAGGCAAGCGCGAGATCCGTCTTTGACAGTACCATGTCCATGTTGGAGAGTAGTGTGGAAAAGAATGGCCACTCTTTGAGCATCGCCCGCAGCAGCGTGCGCTTTTTGGTGATGCTGCCGCTGCTCTCATCTTTCAACCACTGATCGACGGCGCTACCAAAGCCGTACCAACCCGGCAGCAGCAGCCGGCACTGGCCCCAAGAAAAGCTCCACGGGATAGCGCGCAGATCTTCAATGCGACGTGTTGATTTGCGTGATGCCGGACGTGAGCCGATATTCAGCTCAGCGATCTCTGCAATGGGCGTCGCTGCAAAAAAATAATCGGTAAAGCCCGGGGTCTCGTACACCAGTTGTCGGTAAGCGCGGTATGCATGCTCGGACAGCATTTCCATCACGCGCTCGAACTCGGCCAGGCGTTTCGCTTGTTTGGCATCCGCGTTAGGCGGACGCAGGCTGGCCTCCATCACTGCTGCCACCACCAGTTCGAGGTTACGGCGACCGATTTCGGGGTTCGAGAATTTCGACGCAATAATCTCACCCTGCTCGGTGAGACGGAACTGTCCGTTCACGGTTCCTGCAGGCTGCGCCAAGATAGCGTCGTGGCTCGGCCCGCCACCGCGACCCACGGTACCGCCTCGCCCATGGAACAGGCGCAGCTTCACCCGGTGGCGCGCGAATACATCCACCAGCGCGACCTCGGCTTTGTATAACTCCCAGTTCGAGGTCAGGAAGCCGCCATCTTTGTTCGAGTCCGAGTAGCCCAGCATGACTTCTTGCAGCGACTGCTGGTGCTTAACTAGGGCCCGCACTGGCGGCAGCGACAGCCATCCTTCCATGATCTCGTGTGCATTCCGCAGATCGGGAATTGTTTCGAACAGCGGAATCACCATTACGCCAGATTCCAGACTGCCGTCGGGAAGTATGCGCAGCAGGCCGGTTTCTCTTTGCAGCAGTAGTACCTCAAGCAGATCCGACACAGTTTCTGTGTGCGAGATGATGTAGTTCCTGATAGCACGCTCGCCGAATGCCAGACGAATTTCGCGTGCAGCCCTCAGCACGCCAAGTTCGGACACAGTTTCATCCGAGTAGTTGACGTAAGGGGAGCGCAGTAGCCGAGGTTGCGCCAGTTCAGCCCGTAGCAAGGCAAGTTTTTGTTCCTCGCTCAGTTGGCGGTAATCCTCCGACAGACCAGCAACCCGGAATAGTTCGGCGATCACGCGTTCATGCACGTCTGAGCTCTGGCGCATGTCCAGCGTGGCGAGATGAAAACCAAAAATATCAGCGGCACGTCGTAAGGTATTCAGGCGTGGTCGGGTCAGTGCAGCACCATGATTCGCCCGCAGCGAGTCACCGATCACGTCCAAGTCAGCGATGAAACCGCCAGGGGAGGCATATGGCTCAGCTGAGCCGATTTCATGCCGCAAAATATTAGATACACCTAATCGCCGCGCGGTCGCAGCCAATCGGGCGTAGACCAGAATCAATGCACGTCGGTAGGGCTCGTCGGTTCGATGTGGCGAATTGTCGGGCGACATATCTGCCATCGCCTGCAGCGCCGGGCTGATTGACACCAGCAGCGTAGAAATTGAAAGCTCTGCGCCGAGCGCGTGAACTTCTTCCAGATAAAACTCGAAAATCGTGGTCGACTGACGCGACATGGCTTGCTGCATGGTGTTGCCGTTGACATTCGGATTGCCGTCGCGATCACCACCAATCCAACTGCCCATTTGAACGAATGGGGGAGGGTGCAGCTTGCGTAAGTTCGGGTATTGGGTCAGCGTTTCATGCTCGATGTCTTCCATCAGTCCCGGCAATTCACGCAGGAATGTGATGCGATAAAACGAGAGCGCGTTCTCGATTTCATCGGCCACCGTGAGGCGCTGGTAGCGCAGCATGCGGGTCTGCCACAGTTTGGCCACCTCCGCGTGAAGCAGCGCGGTGTTTCGCTCACGTTCGGCGGGGGTGTTGGGTTGATCGCGCAGCGCCAGCAAACGCGCGATCTCGCGTCCGGCATCAAGAATGCTTTTGCGTTGCACCTCGGTCGGGTGCGCAGTCAGCACGGGTGAAATCAGCGCCCCGTCGTAGAACTGTTGCAGGGCTTTGCCAGTGACACCCTGGGCATTGAGCCTCGATATCGTCGCTGCCAGGCTGTCGGATTGCGGCGCAGAACCTGCCAGCAGATACGCGCGTCGGCGACGGTTATGGTGCTGATCCTCAGCGATGTTGGCCAGATGAGAGAAATAGGAGAATGCGCGCACCACGGCATTGGTCTGGTCGCGGCTAAGTTTTTTCAGCAGGCGGTCAAGATCAGCGCCAGCCTCGAGGTCGGATTCGCGCCGGAAGCGTACGGCGGTTTGCCGAATCGTCTCCACCACCTTGAATACCGCCTCGCCTTCTTGCTGCCGAATGACCTCGCCGAGCAGGCGACCCAGCAAGCGAATATCTTCCCGCAGTGGGGCGTCCTTGTCGTTGGATTTCGACGAGCGTGCAAGCGGAGGAGTTCGAAGCGCCATCGTAGTCTCAGTCGGGCTCAGCGCCGCGCTGCCGGAGGTAGTAGGGGTGATAGAATGCGCCGCGGTTAGCGGCCGCTCTGGTAAGGGGTCGCTGGCCGAGCGACCTTCTACTGAAAGACCGCATTGAACGCTAAATTTTCTGGAAAACTGATCATCGCCTCGCGCGAAAGCCGACTTGCGATGTGGCAGGCTGAAACCGTTCGCGCACGCTTGCTGGAATTATATCCGCACAGCACCGTGGAAATCCTCGGCATGACAACGCGCGGCGACCAAATTCTCGACCGTACCTTGTCCAAGGTCGGTGGCAAGGGTCTGTTTGTCAAAGAGCTCGAAGTGGCGATGGAGGAGGGCCGCGCGGATCTCGCGGTGCACTCCTTGAAAGATGTGCCGATGGAGCTGCCCGAAGGCTTTACCCTCGCCGCTGTGCTTGAGCGCGAAGACCCGCGCGACGCCTTTGTCTCCAATGATTTTGAGAGCCTGGAGGCCTTGCCAGCGGGCGCGATCGTCGGCACCAGCAGCCTGCGCCGACAGGCCCTGATTGCGGCGCGCTTCCCGCAGCTACAGATCCATCCCCTGCGCGGTAACCTTGACACACGACTTGCTAAACTCGACCGCGGAGAATATGCCGCCATCATCCTTGCAGCAGCTGGTCTTAAGCGTCTGGGAATGGCTGAACGCATCCGAGCTTTCATTGAGCCTGCGCAGAGCTTGCCTGCACCAGGGCAGGGCGCGATGGCGATCGAGATTCGCAGCGGCCGAGACGAGCTGATGCAGCTGCTTGCTCCTCTCAACCATGCGGATACTGAATCCGCGGTGCGCGCAGAGCGTCAGCTCTCGCGTAGCTTCGGCGGTAGTTGTCAGATCCCGCTGGCCGCCTATGCGACGGTCGACCAGCACGCGCTGACGCTGACGGCGATGGTGGCCACTCCTGATGGCAAGCGCATCGCGCGCGCAGTGGTGCAAGGTGCCGCTCACTCGCCCGAAGCGGTTGGCGTGCAGGTAGCGGAGGCGCTAGAAGCGCAGGACGCGACCGCCATCCTCGCCGCCTGCCGCACCGACTGAACACAGCACGTGGGCAAGGGCGTCGTCATCACGCGTCCTCGAGCGCAAGCCGAAGCACTCGCAGCGCGCCTCGCGCAGCTCGGTGTGACGGCCCACGTGTTTCCCCTGCTTGATATACAGCCAATTCAAGATAGCGCCGCATTGCGCGCCATCTTGTCACACTTGGCCGACTACGCCATGGTGGCGTTTGTCAGTCCAAATGCGATCGACGCCACCTTTGCTTACATTGATCGCTGGCCTCAGCAAGTGATTGCTGCCGTGGTGGGTGAGGGAAGTCGGCAGGCACTGGCGCGTTATGGTGTCAACGAAACCACCGCGCGTATTGTCAGTCCGGTCGATCCGCATCGGACCGATTCCGAGACCTTGCTTGAGGTGCTTGATCTGCCGGCGTTAGAAGGGCGACGTGTCCTGATTATCCGCGCCGAAACCGGTCGCGAGTTGTTGGCCGATCGTTTGCGATTGGCGGGCGTTGAGGTTGAGCAAGTCGCCGCTTACCAACGTGGCATGCCTGTGTTCGATGCCGCGCGGCGTGAACAGCTGAATGAACTCATGGCTTCTGAGGCATTCTGGATCATTACCAGCTCCGAGGCGCTCCGAAATCTACTGGACATGGTGCGCCAAGCGTCCGGCGAGCCGGGTATGACGCAAATCTTGAAAAGCCATTTGATCGTGCCCCATCCGCGCATTGCCGAGACTGCCCAGGCGCTCGGATTCACCCGCGTAACGCAGACCGCATCAGGGGACGAAGCGCTAGTCGCCGCGATACAATCTGCGACATGAGTGATAAACCATTACCCGCCAACCAGGCGCCGTCCGACGCTGCCGAGCCTGATGCATCGAAGGCGGTGGATGCGGGTTCGCCCTCGCAAGCCGATGCGTCCATAAGTAAAGATGTCGCTGCATCGACTGAAGCAGCGGGTGCAACCGACTCTGCTACACCTCCCGCTGCAGCTCATGCGGCAGACACCCCGCCTGAAAACGCGCACGACGCACCAGCAACACCAACACCAACACCAGCAACGCCCGAAGTGCCCGCGGCAGTTGAGCCTGCGTCGACCGATCGATCCTGGTGGTGGCCGCGCTGGCCGGATGACAAGGAAGCACGTCTCAAACTCGTGTTGGGCGGGCTTGCAACACTACTTGCACTGCAGTGGTGGAGTGCGCGCTCCGACATATCCGATCTACGGCGTGAGGTTGCGCAGCGACTGCAATCCGGCGAAAACCTCAACAGTCAGACCAAGCTGATCGCCGATCGGGTCGATGATCAGCTGCGTGTTTTGCAAGGCAAGGTGGCAGTGCTGGAGGCACGGCAGTCTGAGTCACAGAATCAGCAAGCAGCGCTGGAGCAGCTCTACCGAGATCTGGCAAAAAACCGCGACGACTGGGCCTTGGCTGAAATAGAGCAAGTGCTATCCACTGCAAGCCAACAACTACAACTGGCGGGTAATGTGCGGAGCGCGCTGGTGGCTTTGCAAAATGCGGATGCGCGTTTATCGCGTGTGGATCGTCCGCAGTTCATCGCGATTCGACGTGCGATCGCGCAGGATGTTGAAAAACTCAAGAGTCTGCCGAGCGTTGATCTGACGGGTGTTGCGGTTCGACTCGACTCTTTGGTGGCGCAAGTCGATGCGATGCCGTTGCTGTCGGATGAGAAGCCCGGCATCGTTGCGCCGTCACCTAAAACCAAACTCTCCAATCGTCAAAAAATTGAGAACAATAGCGCCTTTGACTGGCGCGTCGAGATGCAAGAACGCTGGGCTGCCTGGAGCAGTGAGCTGTGGGGTGATCTCAAGCAGCTGATGCGGATTCGTACCGTGACGGCGCCCGAAGCTTTGTTGCTGACACCAGAGCAAGCATTTTTTGCGCGTGAGAACGTCAAGCTGCGTTTACTGAATGCGAGGGTGGCGCTGCTGTCGCGTAACGATGCGGCATTTCGTAGTGATCTGGCAGAAGCCGATCGCGCGCTACAGCGCTACTTTGATCTGCGCGATCCACACACCCGCGCGGGCCGCGAGCTGATACGGCAGATTCGCGAGAGTGTGCTGAACATTGAAATGCCGACCCTGTCACATAGCTTGGCGGCAGTGCGGCAGTCGCGTTCGCGGCCATGAGCAAGGCACGCCCGTGACTACACGATTTTTTCTTTGGTTAGTCGGCCTATTTGCTGCTGCGATCGGGCTTGCGGTGTTAGCGCGCTTTAATCCCGGTAATGTCGTCTTGTTTTATCCACCGTATCGTATCGATATCTCGCTAAATTTTTTCATTGTCATCCTGCTGCTGAGTTTCTTGCTGTTGCTGTTGATTGTGAATACCGTGCGCGCCACCATGGCGCTTCCGCGCCGTGTGGAGCAGTATCGTGCGATGCGACAGTTGCGTGAATCAGGGCGCGCGCTGCAAGAAGCTCTGCGCGCCTATTTTGAGGGGCGTTTCGGCCGGGTAGAGAAATCCGCGCGCAAGGCGGCCCAATCACCCGAGTATGCGGGCCTAGCTGCATTGCTTGGCGCACGTGCAGCACAGCGTTTACACGAACCGAGTCGTCGCGATCAGTGGTTGAGCGAAGCTGCCACCGACAACAGTTTGCGCACTGCGCGGTTGATGAGCGCGGTCGATCTGTTCTCGGAGGACAATAAAGACCTCGATGCTGCGCTCGCTGCCTTACAAGAGTTGAGCGCGAGTGGTGTCCGTCATGCGCATGCGTTGCGACTGGCGTTAAAAGTGAATCAGAGCGCGCGCAATTGGCCCGAGGTGCTGCGGCTGGTTAGCTTGCTCGACAAGCACGACGCACTACACCCCACACTATCGCGTCGTCTGCGCGACATGGCCTACGAGGCGCTGTTGCCGAAAGCCGCCGAAGACGCAGAATCACTCAAAAAACTCTGGTCGACCATTCCCACGGCCGATCGGCAAAGTCCAGCAGTAGCGAGTCTGGGTGCGACCACCTTCATGAAAATCGGTCGACAGCAAGAGGCCGCCGACATTCTGCAAAAGGCGCTCGCAGTGCAGTGGGATGTGCGACTACTGCGCGCATACCGGCAATGTGCAGCACCGGAGGGCTCGGCGACCTTGTTATCGCAAATCGAGCATGTGGAGCAGTGGTTGCGTGAGCGACCAAATGACGCCGAGCTCGCGCTACTACTGGGCACCTTGTGTCAAAAACAAAAGCTGTGGGGTAAGGCTCAGCGCCATCTCGAGCAGGCAGTACTTGGCGCTAGTGATCGCATCACCTTGCAAGAGGCGCACCTTCGTCTCGCGCAGATGTATGAGGTACTGGGACAGCCGGAAGCCGCAGCGACGCACTTCCGCTTGTGTGCATTGACGACACAAGTACCCAATTCCAAATCAAGCAACTAAGTAACGTCGCCCACACAATCTAGCTGGCTTTCGGTGCATGGATGCGCCCAGCCTTGCGCCCGGTTCAGCAAATCCCACCCCGGAGTGCACATTGGGTGCTTCATTTTGTGTACTTCAATTTGCAAGAGACATTTTCCCAGTCAGCGTATAGCAAGCTGGGGCTCGCTATAATCGCGGGTTATTCGAAATTTTCCATCGTTATCAAGGATCGCAATGAGTCTCAATAATGTTCCGGCCGGCCGCGATGTGCCAAACGACTTCAACGTCATCATCGAAATTCCGATGAATGCCGACCCCATCAAGTACGAGGTCGATAAAGAAACCGGTGCGCTGTATGTCGACCGCTTCATGGGTACGTCGATGCACTATCCGTGTAATTACGGTTATGTGCCCGATACCATCGCCGATGATGGCGACCCGGTCGATGTGCTGGTGATCACGCCATTTCCGCTGATTCCTGGTGTTGTCGTTCGATGCCGCCCGATTGGCGTTCTGAAAATGACCGATGAATCAGGCGGTGACGCCAAAGTACTCGCGGTGCCGATCGATAAAGTACTGCCGATCTACACTCACTGGCAAAAGCCAGACGATATGAATGATCTGCGTTTGCAGCAGATCCAACATTTTTTCGAGCACTACAAAGATCTCGAGCCGGGTAAATGGGTGAAGGTCGATGGCTGGTACGGCCCGGACGAGGCAAAGAAAGAAATTCTGGCCGGTGTCGAGAACTACAAGCGCGAACTGGATAAAGCCTGACGTGTCTGGCTTACGACTTGAACGGGTTGCGCTCGTTCAGTTCGTCGACATAAGCCTCCATGCCCTTGCCTTCTTGACGTAGAAAGCGCTCTACTGCGTCTGAAAAAGACGGATGCGCCAGCCAGTGGGCGGACCAAGTTTGCTGCGGTAAAAAGCCGCGAGCCATTTTGTGTTCGCCCTGGGCACCGCCTTCAAATGCGGCGATACGGTGCGCAATACAAAACTCCAATGGCTGGTAGTACGCAGTTTCGAAGTGCAGGCAAGCGTGGTGCTCGAGACAGCCCCAGTAACGGCCGTATAAAGCGCTTTGATCATAAATCAGCAGCGAGGCTGCTATTGGCAGTCCATCGCGCTCGGCAATCACCAGAAGAATATTGTCTGGCATGGTTTCGCCGATACGGAGAAAAAAGTCTAGATTCAGGTAGGGCGTTGAGTAATGCTCGCGATAGGTCTGGTCATAGCACTTTTTAAAAAATCGCCAATCAGTGTCACTTACGGCACGCCCCATCACCTGCCTTAGCGTGATACCGGCATCACGCACTTTGCGCCGTTCTGCGCGAATGTTCTTGCGCTTTTTCTGCTCCAGGCTTGAAAGAAATTGCTCAAAATTGTCATAGCCCTCGTTCTGCCAATGAAACTGCACCCCTTTGCGCAACATAAAACCTGCCGCTGCGAGTTGTTGCGCCTCGGCCTCTGGTGGGTACAGCACATGGGTGGATGATAAGTTGCTGTTACGCTGAACGTCTGTTAGCGCGCCGATCAAAGCCTTACGCGCATCCGTGTCGGTAGCCATCAGTCGCGAACCGGTCACTGGCGTGAAGGGAATCGCACTCAGGAGCTTTGGGTAGTAATCCAAGCCATTGCGGCGATAAGCGTCGGCCCAGGCCCAGTCGAATACATACTCGCCGTAGGAATGAAACTTGGCGTACATCGGCAAGGCCGCCACCAGCGCTTGTTCACGCCATAGTGTCAGGTACTGTGGCTGCCAGCCTTTATCGTCCGACGCGCTCCCCGACTCATGTAGCGCGTGCAGAAAAGCAAACGACAGAAAGGGATTCACGTCCGGCTGCGCTTGCACCAATGCATCCCACGCCGGCTGACCCACCTCCGATAATGAAGAGACAACGCGCGTGCGATAATCCGAGCTATTCGGCGTCTGAGTCATAGACCGTCGGGCTTTCTATTCATAGGTTTTTTCGTGATGCCAGTCACTGTAGCCCTTGCCCAAATAAACAGTACCGTTGGTGACCTTGCCGGTAACAGCGCACGCATCGTGGATGCAGCCCGTCGCGCTGCCGCTGCGGGTGCCGATATTGTTCTCACACCGGAATTGTCATTGGTCGGTTATCCGCCGGAAGATCTACTACTCCGGGGGGCATTCTACGCAAAATCACGAAGCGCGTTACGCGATCTAGCCGCGCAGCTAGCGGATTTACCCGACTTGCGTGTGGTCGTGGGTCACCCGCTGCAAGAAGGAAGCAGTGCGCAGTACAACGCAGCTTCTGTCTTGTGTGGTGGCGAGATTTTGCATACCTACCGTAAACACGCTTTGCCGAACTACACCGTGTTTGACGAGAAGCGCTACTTCAATCCAGCGGATGATGTGTGCGTGTTTGATGTTAAAGGCACGCGCTTCGCCATCAATATCTGCGAAGACACTTGGTATGCAGAAATGCCGCGTAAGGCGCATGAGCAGGGTGCGCAGGTACTGCTGGTGCTGAATGCATCGCCGTATCACATGCACAAGCAGCATTTGCGTATTGAGACCTTGCGCGAGACAGTTAGCCAGCAGAAAATGGGTTTGGTCTATCTGAATCTGGTAGGTGCGCAGGACGAGTTAGTGTTCGATGGCACTTCCTTCGTACTGGATGCAGAAGGACAGCTGCGTGCGCAGTTGAAGTCGTTTGAAGAAGATTTCGTGCTTGTTACCTTTGATGATGGCCAACCGGCAGCACAGCCGCTGCCCGAACCCTTGTCGCTTGAGGCGCAGGTGTATTCTGCGTTGGTGCTCGGCGTGCGTGACTATGTCGGTAAGAATGGTTTTCCGGGTGCGATCATTGGTTTGTCGGGCGGCGTCGATTCTGCCTTGACTTTGGCGATTGCAGTGGATGCGCTCGGCAAAGACAAAGTACGCGCTGTCATGATGCCCTCGCCTTATACCGCGGAGATATCGTGGATAGATTCACGCGACATGGCGGCTCGGCTGGGTATACGTTACGATGAAATACCGATTGCCGACTGCTTCGAGGGGTTTCAACGATCACTAGCTCCCTTGTTCGTCGGTTTACCAGAAGACACCACCGAAGAGAATTTGCAGGCGCGCATCCGCGGCACTTTGCTGATGGCCCTTTCCAACAAGACCGGCTCGATTGTGCTCACCACTGGCAATAAGAGCGAGATGGCCACCGGCTACTGCACCCTGTATGGGGATATGGCCGGTGGGTATGCGGTGATCAAGGACATCGCAAAGACCCTAGTCTACCGGCTGTGTGATTATCGAAATGCTATCGCTGAGGTGATCCCGCAGCGCATCCTGACCCGCGCGCCGTCGGCCGAGTTACGGCCGAATCAGCTTGATCAGGATTCGCTCCCGCCTTATGAAGTGTTAGACGGCATCCTGAAGCTTTACATGGAAGATGGCGAGGGCGTTGCGGAACTGCTGGCTGCAGGGTATCGTAAGGAGGACGTCGACCGTATCACCCGCCTGGTCAAGATCAATGAATATAAAAGGCGGCAGGCACCGGTCGGCCCGAGGATTACGCATCGTGCGTTTGGGCGTGACTGGCGTTATCCGATAACGTCGAAGTTCAGCGAATAAATTTTTTACTATTCCGTTTGCGAGAGGAGTTCCTGTGAAGCAGATCACCGCCGTCATCAAACCATTCAAACTCGACGAGGTGCGCGAGTCGCTGGCCGCGGTCGGCGTCAGCGGCTTGACCGTTACCGAGGTCAAAGGCTTCGGTCGGCAGAAAGGTCATACCGAGCTGTATCGTGGCGCCGAGTATGTGGTCGATTTCTTGCCGAAGGTGAAGGTAGAACTCGTGGTAGCCGATGACAGCGTTGAAAACGCGATCGAGGCGATTGTGAAGGCGGCGCGCACCGGCAAGATTGGAGATGGCAAAATCTTCGTAACTGCAGTTGAGCAGGTGGTACGCATTCGAACCGGCGAGACAGGCCCTGACGCGGTCTGATTGTCGCTTAGTCGGATTGTGTCTTAGGTGCTGCACTCATCCTAAGCCAGTGTGCGACTGAAAAAATTAAGATCCCGGTCTGTGCCGGGATCTTACGCTTTCAGCAGTACCATCAGCGCGCCGGAGCCACCATCAGCTGCGCGCGCAGTACAAAAGGCGATCACTTCTTCTTTTTGTACCAACCAATTTCTGACTTTGCTTTTCAGTACCGGCTTCTTGTCCATAGACCCCAAGCCTTTACCGTGAATAACGCGCACGCAGCGCACACCGCGTTTCACTGCATCCCGAATAAACTGACCAATCGCCTCACGGGCTTGATCTACGCGTAATCCGTGAAGATCGAGCTGATCTTGCGTGACCCAACCGCCGCTGCGTAACTTCTTCAGCACATCCGGGCCGACGCCGGGTCGAGCATAGCTGAGTGCGTCATCGGTCTCGAGCAGCGTCTCGATACTGAACTCATCAGACAGTGATTCTTTCATCACTGCTTCGTCATCGGCAATACGCTGTTGGGCGATGGGTGCGGGTTTAGGCGGAGGGTGCAGCACACGTGGTGCGGCATTCAGCGGTTTGACATCCCCCACGCTGTTACGGAATAGGTTGGCTTCGCGTTCGCGCTGCTCAGCTAGCTCGCGCCGCTTACGCTCAGCTTCCGCATGAGCGGTAGCTTTTTCCTGCAAACGCTGCTGCAAGGCCTTCAGTTCAGCAAGGTTTTTCATGTGCAAGCCGGGATCCAGTATCCGCAAGTCGAGCGAGTGTGCCCCCAAATTTACTCTTGTGCCTCGAGATAGCGCTGAGCATCCAACGCCGCCATGCAGCCTGTACCGGCACTCGTGATCGCCTGGCGGTAAATATGGTCTTGTACATCACCTGCCGCGAACACGCCTTCGACCGAGGTCATGGTCGCCATACCGTCCAAACCGCTGCGCGTCACGATATAGCCATTGTTCATTTGCACCTGGCCTTCAAAAATACCCGTATTCGGTTTATGTCCGATCGCCACAAACAATCCGTGGACGGTCAGTGAAGAAACCGCACCATCGGTCGTGCTCTTGATTTTTAGCCCGGTCACGCCGCTGGTATCACCCGTTACTTCATCGAGCGTGTGATTCCATTTGATCTCGATTTTGCCCTCATTCACCTTCGCCATCAGTCGATCGATCATGATCGGCTCGGCGCGGAACTTGTCGCGGCGGTGAATCATGGTCACTTTGCTCGCGATATTCGACAAATACAGCGCCTCTTCGACTGCGGTATTACCACCACCGACCACGGCAACCTCTTGGTTCTTGTAAAAAAATCCGTCACACGTCGCGCAGGCTGAAACACCTTTGCCCATGAAAGCCTGCTCCGAGGGTAGCCCAAGGTATTGTGCGGAGGCGCCGGTGGCGATGATCAGCGCGTCGCAGGTATAGCTGCCGCTATCGCCGTCCAGGCGGAATGGGCGCTGGTTAAGGTGGACGGTATGAATATGGTCGAACACGATCTCGGTGTTGAAACGTTCGGCGTGCTGCAGCAGGCGCTGCATCAACTCGGGGCCTTGAACGCCCATCGGGTCACCGGGCCAGTTTTCGACGTCGGTGGTGGTCATCAGCTGACCGCCTTGCTCGACGCCGGTCACCAATACCGGGTTTAAATTGGCGCGGGCGGCATACACCGCCGCGCTATAGCCGGCGGGGCCGGAACCAACGATCAGAACACGAGCGTGCTTGGGAGTGGACATGGGAATCTTCAGCGTGAACAAAAAACAGGTGACGGAGCGGCTTGCTTTCACGGTTTCAGGCGCTCGGACGGAGTATCATCCGGGCTTTGAAGG
>JAIXQK010000080.1 GCA_027485795.1 Oxalobacteraceae bacterium | reverse complement strand
GTCGATGGCAAGGCGCGCCGACGCAGGCAGTACGACCTGTACGACAAGGAGGTGCAACGCGGCCAGCGGCCTAACGAGATAGGTTCTTAGAGCGTCTAACAAACGCCGCTGCCCGCGTCGGGGCGGAGTACCCGGCTTTGCCGGGGGGATTTCCCGCGCCGGTGCTGCGTGTCTATCCGCGATAGACCGTGATCGCCGAGAAGCTGGCATGCCATCTACCACGCCTACTCAGCAAACTTGTCGATGATCCAGGCGATCGCCCACGACAGGCCCAGCAGGGCCGCCGTCACCAGAAAGAAGTCCTTGTAGTTCGGATCACTGCCATCGAACACCATCCACGCGAAGAATGCGGCCGAGAATGCACCAAACGCTCGGATCGTCTTTGCAATTGCTCTCAGTCTGTCTCGCAATGCCATTGCCACTCCCTAAAAATCAACCCATCGCTAAAACGAGCCCATAACCGGAGGCATTACTTTGCAATAACCCACCCTGCTCAAATCTACACACCATCTCGTCTCAGACTCAGATAACGATCCTCATCGGACGATTTTTTGCCTCTGGTGGCAGGATCAGGCCCGACTATCGCCTGACAACCCAAGCGCAGCAAGTGGGGATCCAACCATGAAATGTTGAATCGCTACCGAAATCCTAGGCACTTCTGAACCTACTATTTGCGCCTTCACGAGGTGTCATGAGTCACAAGCAATTCACAGAACAATTCAAGATTGCAGCAGTTCGGCATGCGACCCAGCAGGTCATAAAAATTTCTAATTAGCAACATCAAATATTTACAATTTGAAGGTATTTATTGACATATACCGACGTTTTGCAATAATCCCGGCATGGCCTCCTCAACCTCCATCCTTGAACTTGCACGCTCTCAGGGGCTCCTGCGCTCGCGGGATCTGCAGCCCCACGTGGGCAGCGGCTACCGCGTCGCGCTCAGCGCGCTAAGCAAACAGGGAAAGCTGATCCGGGTAGGCCGCGGGCTCTACGCGCTACCCGATCGCGAGACCAATGAACGTACCTCGCTCGCCGAGATCGCGCTTAGGTACCCGAACGCTGTGTTCTGCCTGCTAACCGCGCTGCAGATCCACGAACTAGGCACTCAGTCGCCGCATGAGATCTGGATCGCCATCGATAACAAGGCCCGCATGCCCAAGCCAAGTTACCCGCCGCTGCGCGTCGCGCGTTTCTCGGGCGAGGCGCTTGTCTTTGGTATCACGCAGGTAAGCGTTGATGGCACGCTGATTCCCGTGACTAGCATCGCCAAGACTGTCGCGGACTGCTTTAAGTATCGAAACAAGATCGGGCTGGATGTCGCGCTCGAGGCGCTGCGTGACGCATGGCGAAGCAAACGGGTCACGATGGATGAGCTGATAGAAGCCGCGAAGGTGTGCCGGGTCAGCAATGTGATGCGTCCCTATCTCGAGAGCCTGGTGTGACCGGGACGAATCTTCCCGCCTCGGTGCAGGCGAGGCTGCTGAACAGAGCCAGATCTGAAGGCCGCGATTACTCACAGGTGCTGACACGGTACGGGCTCGAGCGCCTGCTGTACCGGCTCAGCATCTCTGCGCACGCCGAGAATTTTCTGCTCTAGGGCGCGCTTCTCTTCGATCTCTGGTTCGATGTGCCGCTACGCCCAACCCGGGACATCGACCTGCTCGGCTTCGGGCTTGCGGAGCTGCCGCATGTGATGCAAGTCTTCAGAGAGATCTGCGAGATCGGCGTCGGCGTAGACGACGGCGTGCGTTTCGACCCCGAGAGCGTCACCGCGGATGAGATCCGTAACGAGGCCAGCTACGCCGGTATCCGTGTGAAGCTCGAGGGCAGGCTCGGGCAGCAGCGATGCCCGGTTCAGATCGACATCGGCTACGGCGACGCGGTCACCCCCGAAGCAGAGACCGCGGAGTACCCGGTTTTGTTGGAGAACTTTCCCGCGCCAGTGCTGCGCGTCTATCCGAAGTACACCGTGGTCGCCGAGAAGCTGGAGGCGATCATCACGCTCGGCCTGGTGAACACACGGATGAAGGACTACTTCGATCTCTGGGTACTCAGCGAGCACGAGAGCTTCGACTACGAGACGCTGGCCACGGCGATCAGAGCGACACTGAGAAACCGACAGACACAAATGCCAAGCCGCCTCCCGCTCGGCCTGAGCGACGAGTTCTCCGCAAACCCAGAGAAGCGACGGCAGTGGGCTGCGTTCCTGAGCAAGAACCGGCTAATCTCGCCTCCGCTTGAGTCGGTTGTTGAGCGGCTGCGGGATTGGCTAGTACCTGCCATGCATGGCCTCGACGGACACTCTGGAAGAACATGGATCGCTGCGGAGCGCTGGTACTTGCAGAGCGAACTCTGGACTACCCCCGTCTCGGACAGCTAGCATAACCGTGAATAACGGAAGCAGTCGCCGCGGGACTCGGTCGGGCACGAGCTTCAGGATTGACCTCAGGACTTACATTGCAAACCTCTGTGCCATTGAAGTCACCTGTGTGCCCTGAGCGAAGCCTGTCGAACTCCAGCGCAAGGTCCGCCAGCAAAACCCAAGCGACCTTGGCGGCCTCTCGCTTGTCTGACTGGCGTGTCGAGCGGCGAATGTGACGCGAGGGATAACAGTGAAGGAGGTCGGCAGGAACCCGCTTGGTGACGCGCCAAGTGGAGCCGTGAAGTTCTAGACCGGGAGGGTACATGGCCTTGCGATTCGTCCTGTGTCGATCGCTGGGTTGTTCCCAACGATGTTCCCAATACAAACCTCAAGGGCATTGAAAATCCTTCTGAATGAAGGACTTAAGGAAGACTGGCGGAGAGGGTGGGATTCGAACCCACGGTACCTTGCGGTACGCCTGATTTCGAGTCAGGTACATTCGACCACTCTGCCACC
>JAIXQK010000164.1 GCA_027485795.1 Oxalobacteraceae bacterium | reverse complement strand
TAGTAAATCGTTATTTCGCCACTAAACAACAGCAAGGGATTTATCGCATCCTTTCTCACGCTACCCGAACACCTAAGACCCCCGGAGCTAGAGATTGTGCTGCCGCCGAAGCCGAGAAGCGATGGGAATCTGATTTGCCCCACCGCATCTCCAGACATCTCAACCGTCGTCTCCCCCGAAAAATCTCCATTGGAAAGAGTCAATGTGGACCATCCTGACATTAGGCAATTCCCCAATATGCTGAAACCGAAACCCGATCCAATAGCCGGGTCGAAACCAACGGGGTAGGAATATTCAAACTCAGAGCTGTAATTAAAATTCACTGCCAGGCGGCCGCCAAATGTGCTGAGATCCGAAGGCACTCCGGATAACTCATAGGCCCCTGCAAATGGGTAACGGCCCAGTAAGGTTCCCCTTATGCGCCTGCTGGCGACCTCGATTGATTCCTGAGACACATTGAAAGTCGTGGCACCGGTATTCACTGCCACCAGGTTGCCTCCAGGCGGAAAATTGAGGGCGCTCCTGGCCGATCCAGTAATATTTCTTTCACCCAAAACGTATTTTGCATACACCTCTCCGCTCATATACTTGGGTCCAGCAGCGGGAATTGCCAGGCGTCCGCGTAGATCAAGCGTTGGGCTTGCTTCCTTTAGGTTAATTACGACTTGGCTTTCGACAGCCACCAAGGCCGACGGATCTGCCAATCCTATACCGGCCCCCAAGACATGCTGTCCAAGGGTGGGCGTCCAGCTATTCGCGGCAAGGTTGTAATCCTGATTATAACCCGCGATACCGTTGAGATAGGTTAGGCGAAGTGGTATCACACCCAGCGGGACACCACTGCCGAGATGGGCCGACAGAGCGATGGCTGCATAGTTAAAGCCTAACTCCTGCGGACTGCCAAAAGCCAAGGTGCCACTCGCCCCGACATCCATAAATTTTACTGTTAAGTTTGCCCCAAATTCATTCTCTTTAAGATGCCCCCTGAAATCCACATACAAGCGAGTAAAGTCCGCCTTGCCTGTTAACGATTTGGCATTCCAGCCGGAACCATTCAGTTTGAAATCATTAGCGGTTAACTTCACCCGCTCATCGCCAAATCGGACTTCCGCATTCGCAAAGGCCAAGGCCGGTGGGCTTGAAATCCAGCTAGCACGATCAAAATGAACATAGACTTTGTTGGTATATAAAATCGTGGCCTCCGCAACATTCATAGTATCGAGACCAGATGGTAAATAATTAAATTGTGTAACAGTAATGCTCTGCTCCGAACCCGTGGCAGAGTGCCGCAAGGCAATATTTTTACCCCTGACATATTGAAGCTCTATCGCCTCGCTGACCGCGCCTTCCAGCGTGCCAGCCAAGGTGGCATTGAAAAACGTGAAGTCACCAGCCCCGTCAATGCCGCCAATCTGTCCTAAACCAGAAAAACCTTCGTTCTTCTTATACTTCCCTCGGCACGCGATCATCCCAACCATGTAGTTGGATTCCTCTTCCTCAACTGGGAGAATGATATCCATGTCCGCGTTTCCATCTTCAATTTCCAAAGTAAACTTTTCCAGGGACAACTTCCCCTTTGAGTCGAATAAGTTCAGGCGGAATATCACTTGCCCGATTTTCACTTGATTCTTATGGGCAGTAAATTGCCCCTTTATCAAACTTGGCTCAGTTTGGCCGCCGTCAGCCTTAAATGTGGCCAAAACTACATCATCCCCCTCGACGCTCTTCTTCCGCATCTCAACTTTTAAACTAGTTTTTGTAAATCTCCCAGTCGGTTTTCCTTCGCTATACGAAACCTCAAGCGTGCCGGTGGAATCCTTAAGCAAGACAAATCGATCTCCCATAAAAGCGACATCTTCTTTGACCGTGAAATCCGCCTCGAACCGCCCCTCAAGAGGCGAGTTTTCCCTGGGCAAATTAAATGACACTTTCTTCACATCCGCCTCAATTTTTCCACCCAGCAAATCCACTTTATAACTACCGCTCCAAGTTAATGATATATCAGACACCTCCTTGGTGCACACACTTCTGGAAAAAGCCACATCTGCATTCTTTAACTCAACAGGAAAACTACGGTCATCAATGGCCTTAAAAATCAGCGACAATCCGGCTTTAGCTGGAAATGAATATTGGCAACTACTCCCCGAACGAGTTCCCTTGGCCGGTTGCTCTAAAACCAAAGAAAACGGCCCCACAGAAACCCCGCTAAAATCATCGCATGGTCCGTCCAACGGCATCAGCACTCCATTACAGCAGAAGTGCTTTTTGTCGTCATATAAGATCCCCTCGTCATCAGGATCCGGGGAACCATCCTCTAAATTGGATCTGCAGCAGGAATTGAATTCATTACTCTGCTCTTCGCAATGATCCACTCCACAAGCGTCTTTATACACTTTCCCCACCCATTCACAATTCTCACTATCCCATACGGCACAAATATTCGGTGGCTCGCCTTTTGGCTTGCAAGGGTGATCATCGGGCGAGGGCGGCGTCTGGGCAAGACCCACCGCCGGCAGGGAAAGCCACCACAATACTTTTAAAAGAAATGGATGCCTTTTCATGCTCACATTTGCACTCCGCCCTTGATCACCCGATCCACGTTTTTATTCAGACGCCCCACCTGCTCTTGCAGGTAAGCTTCGCCATAGAGATCGCTGGTATTATCCGCTCTGACAGCGTCGATGTTCATGTCGTTTAATATCAGGGCCGCCTGCGAATCATAGCGCCACTCATCGCCAAAGGAGGGGCGGGTCTTGTAGCAACGGCGCAGCGCCTCGGCATGACGCTTCGCTCCCGCCACATCGCCGTCGGCCAAGCAGGCGACGGCGTGCCAGTAGTAGGCGGCGCCCACCGTCATGGCGTCGGGGCAGTCCCGCATCGCTTGGGCAAAGTAGGGCAGCGCGGCGCGGTGACGGCTGGCCGCAACCAACATCAGGCCCGTGCTAACCGCCAGCATGGCGCGCCCTTCCACCGGCGTGCCGGGGTCGGTAAGGTAGCGTTTGGCCAACGCCTCCGCCGGCTGCCAGCCGCGCACGCGTCCGGTAGAACGCACCACCACGCCATACCACTCCCAAAAGGCCGAGCTGGTCGACCAGAGCCAATCGAGGCGCGGCTGCGCGTAGGTCTCGAACTGTTCTATCACCTGCTCGGCGCGCCAGAGGTCAAAAAACTGCCGTCGATTCAGCTCCAGCAGAATCGCCAGCGCCGTCGCCGGGTGGCTCGTGCCGGCAAGTTTTTCCGCCGCCAGCGCGGCCGCGCGGTCCGCGGCCTCCTCGCGCAGGGGGAGGAAAGAATCGTCGGCGATGTTGAACTGGCGGCCCAGGTCGAGCACCACCCGGTGATCGCGCTCCTCCCGCACCAGTTTGTGCAGCCAATCCAGATCGGCCGGCGGCACCTTCAGCTTCCCCGCCTC
>JAIXQK010000146.1 GCA_027485795.1 Oxalobacteraceae bacterium | reverse complement strand
TATAACTGGCGGAGACCGAGGGATTCGAACCCTCGATACAGGTTTAAGCCCATATGCTTCCTTAGCAGGGAAGTGCCTTCGACCACTCGGCCAGGTCTCCAAACCAACAACCTTGCACACTTTGCAAGGCTGAAAGGCGGCAAATAGTAACTTTCAAGCCTGATTTGGTCAATCCGGGCGGTGGAGATCGTGCTTCCGCCCTGCTCTGGCTGGCGGATACCCCGACGCAGATACCACCTTTGGGCGCTTGGGCCGCAATGTCGTACCTGCCCAACTAGACCGATGCGTCGCCCAGGGCGCTGCGAGAATCGCTGTGCATGCTCAATTGCTTCTGCCGGATATCCCATCAGGATGCGATACACCAATATGCCGCCGAGTTTGGGTGGATACGATGGACGGGTCGGCCACCGCGACTTCGGCTTCACCGAAACGAGAGATGTGGCCGAGTTTCTCGACTTTCAACCCTATCCCCACTCGGAGCAAGCAGATGCGCAAATTTTCTTTGGTAGCCCACGTCATCCTCGCGATTGCGATAGCGATCTCCGGCGGATGCGCCTCAACCAAGACCAGCGAAGGTACCGGAGAGTATTTCGATGACAGCTGGATTACGACCAAGGTGAAGGCTGCAATATTCAACGAGCCGACCCTGAAATCGGCGGAGGTGAATGTCGAAACCTTCAAGGGTGAAGTTCAATTGAGCGGCTTTGTCAGCTCAGACGAAGATATCCGTAAAGCAGTGGCGCTGACCAAGGGAGTTAAGGGGGTCAAGAGCGTCAAGAATGATATGCGTGTAAGAGGCCGCGAGTAGTTCCAGCTAATCTGCTTTAGCTAATTGGGAAGCTTTGGGCGCTGCGCAGTGGTAGCGCCCAACCCTGAGAGAGCAATCGGTAAACGGCCAGTGAAATCTCTACAGTCTCCCTGTCAATAGCATCACCAGCAGCACGATAAGTATGATGCTCACAATACCGCTGGGGGCATAGCCCCATTGCCTGCTATGGGGCCAAGTTGGTATGACGCCAATCAAAATAAGTACCAAGACAATCAGAAAAACAGTGCCAATACCCATCTTATCTTCCTTTCGCGTCGGGTGGCATGTCAGCGGCTGACAGCCATGAACTGGGGCACTGATGAAGCCCACAGAGCGGTACCGTTGAAGCATGCATCAGTGGCGATCGGATGGCGTTGAGTGTCGTCTAGTCGAACCCTTTCAGTGACGGGCAATGCCTATCGTAGTGGCGCAAGGCAAGGACACGGTATAGTTCACAAGCGCGGCTAGGCGCACCATCCCCTCAAAACCTCATCGAGAGCCCAAGTCGGCACCAAGAATGCCGACCGCATCCAATTCAGGCCGTCGGCCGTAGTTCGGCGGGGGGTTTTTAGCATCGTAGAAACGTATTTATGGACAACACGCTTTTTATCAGCACATCGTCATGGCTAAGATTTGATTGGTCAACCTTGAGCTTTGCATCAAAAATCTTGATCGCCTATGGCGCTTTAATGTGGCTAGCGTGCGGGGTAACTTATGTTTTATCGCTGACCGACGCTCGCACCTTGCGCGACGTTGGTGTCTGGATAAAGCCAATGAAGTTCATGGCAGCCACTGCCCTCTTTGTCTGGACCACCGTTTGGGTCAGCCATCTGGCAAGTTCCTCAGTCACCAATAGCACAGCCTATATTTGGATCTGCGTACTGATCGTTTCAACTTCATTTTTTGAAGTTGCCTACATTACGTATCAAGGATCACAGGGCGCTGCATCACACTACAACACCAGTGATCCGATCCACGCAATGCTGTTCGGATTGATGGCTGTGGCGGCAGTCGGGTTAACCGCATCCCAAGGCTGGCTTGCTTTAGAAATCTGGAAAGAGAACCAAGCGAACCAACTATCCGCAATCACGCTGGGTGTTGTGATCGGATTGACCCTCACCTTCTTACTCTCTACCGTCAGCGGGTTTCTACTCGGTGGTAACCAACCGCCCGCCGGCCAGGGCTTGCCAATCGTCGGTTGGCATCTGTACAAAGACATCCGCCCATCGCATTTTTTGGGGGTACATGCCCAACAACTCATCCCACTGTGGGGCTTGTTTGCAGAACGGTTCTTGGGTAGCTATTCAATCCACGGCCTAGGCATTGGATCGGCCTTGTATGTCGCAGCTTGGGCTGTCTTAACCTGGACGAGCGTCGGTAGCTAAATCAAAACAAGCCAAGCCCTTCGAATCCCACACGCGATGTCCGCAGGGACATCGCTGGTCTCGTTCTCCAAGAAAAACGCCCGCTACATTCAGCGGGCGTTTTTGGTATAACTGGCGGCCCAAAAAAGATTGTTCGCATAACTAGCTCAGGTCAAAAACCATCGTTTTTTGATGACGTCGGAGATTCGAACTTCGGTGTCACCGATATGCTTGAGTCGGCTGGTTAAACTTGAATCGCCCCGGCTAACTTTCCTGACTAATCGATCAATCTGAAAAATGCTTTGAACATAGCGTGTCTCTATGGGCATCCTTTTGAAAAAATAGCGGTTTTTTGCAGTAGCTCCCATTGAATTCTGGGTGGTGCCTACGTTATTTCGCCACAGGCACGAAGAACTCCCGGCCAGTCTTGATCACAAACACAGCCAATAAGCTGGCCGGCTTATCGGCGCTGGTGTTTCTTAACAGGGAGTGCAAAACGTTGCGAGGTTCGTGAAACATCGACCCAGCGCTATAGGTGGTCTTGCGTCCATCCAACTCTACTTCAATATCTCCTTGCAATACGTA